>JAJUGH010000094.1 GCA_029268265.1 Alcaligenaceae bacterium
CCCTCACGTTGGGCGTAAGCCTTGGTGCCGATCCCTTCGCGGGTGATCGACTCCAGATGAGATTCCCAGTAAGCCTGATCCCTTTCCTTTCCATCTGACATTCTCGATTCTCCGGTATTTGTTCAACACCGATACGATGCTGGAAGGCCCGAGAGCGAACAATTATGGAGGAGATGGAGCGCTTACGTTTTACTCCCCCACGTGACTGGGGTCAGACAACGATTTATCGCAATATGATGGATCGTGGTCTGGCCCCATTATTATTTTTTATGAAGCCACAGCAGCAGAAAAAGAAGCGCAGCGCAGATGCCGACACCGCCAAGAGGCGGTGGCCGGCATTTTCGCCGTGGCCGCTCGTCTGGTGCGTGGGTTCGGTACTGTTTTACGCGTTCCACACGAATATTCACGCGGTGATGCCGGGCATCGATCTCATGATCCTGCGCAATATTTCCGCGGTGGCGATCTTCTATTCTTTCGGCTGGCTGCTGGCGCGCTCATTCCACGCCTTCGTCGCCCGTAAGGGCAAGGCTGCGGGGCGGCGCAGGGCGCCAAGGCTGTTGAGCGAGCTAGTGTCGGCGACACTATTCACCATCGCCACCATGCTGGCGATCGGTCTGCTGATCGGCAGATCGTCGGGCGGGGTGCTGGCCAGTTCAGGCTTGATCATTGCCATCCTTGGCTTTGCCATCCGCAACGTTCTGGCCGACGTGCTGGCAGGGATCGCATTGGGGCTGGAGGCGCCGTTTCGCATAGGCGACTGGGTGGAGTTCGACTCCAACACCACGGGCCGGGTCACTGAAATCGGCTGGCGCACCACCCGCATTCTGACCAAAGACGACACCTACATGATCTTGCCCAACAGCCAGATCTCGCGCCAGATGCTCACGAATTACAGCGCGCCTCGCAAGCATTATCAGGCGAGCGTGGAAGTTCGACTCGGCCACGATGTGCCGGCCACGGAGGCGAAGGCTCTGCTGAAGGAGGCCGCCCAGCTGGCGCTGGAGAATCCCGGCATGGTGGAGACCCAGAAGGCCGTTGTGAGCGCGATCGACTACAGCCCGGAGGGCATCACCTACATGGTGAAGTACTGGGTCTCGAACTTTGCGTTCGAGCTGGAATGCCGCGATGCAATGCTCGCCGCCATCGACGAAACCGTGCGCAAGCACGGCGTCTCCCCGCCGCGAGAAAAGATCCGCCTCGTCATGCCGGAGTGATTGACTGGGGTCAGACCACGATCTCTCGCGAGATCGTGGTCTGACCCCAATAGCAGCGCACCCTCAGCAAACCCTACCTCAACAACTCACGCGCGATGATGAGTTTCTGTACTTCAGTGGCGCCCTCGTAAATTCTCAGCGCGCGTATATCGCGATACAGGCGCTCGATGGGGCTGTTACTGACAACACCCTTGCCGCCGAACATCTGCAGCACGCGGTCGATCACCCATTGTGCTGCTTCGGTGGACACCATCTTCGCCATGGCGGTTTCCGATGTCGAAGCGCGGCCGGCCACGTCTCTTACCCACGCAGCGCGGTACGTCAGCAACGCGCTCTGGTCGATCTCGGCGGCGATGTCGCCAAAGGCGGCTTGAGTCAGTTGGAAGTCCGCCAGCGTCTGACCGAACATCTTGCGGCTGCGCGCGTGGCCGAGGCCCTCCGACAGCGCCCGGCGCGAGAATCCCAATGCGGCGGCCGCCACGGAACAGCGGAATACGTCCAGTGTGCGCATGGCCAGTTTGAAGCCCTGGTTAAGCTCGCCGAGCATGTTCGCCACCGGTACCCGGCAATCCCGGAAGTGCAGCATCGCAAGGGGATGCGGCGACATGACGTCGATCCGTTCCTCGATCTCTAGTCCCGGCGTGTCGGCGTCTACGACAAATGCGGTAATGCCGCGCGAACCCGCGTTCTCGTCGGTTCGCACGAACACGCAATAGAAGTCGGCCAGGCCGCCGTTGGAGATCCAGGTCTTTTGGCCGTTCAACACGTAATGGTCGCCGTCCGGGCGGGCGGCGCAAGTGAGCGCCGCCACGTCCGAGCCGGCATCCGGTTCCGACAAGGCAAACGCTGCGATGCGCTCACCTTTTGCGACGGCCGGAAGGTATTGCTGCTGCAGCGATGGGCTGCCCGCCAGGGAAATGGCGCCGGAGCCCAGGCCCTGCATGGCGAAGGCGAAATCCGCCAGCGTGTGGTAGCGGCCCAGCGTCTCGCGTATCAGGCACAGCGAACGGGAGTCCAGCCCGGCATAGTGCCCGCCGAGCCTGCCGTCCTCCCCACTAGGTACCACATAGCGCAGCCACCCGTCCTCGCCCAGACGCCTCACCAGCTCGCGGCAAGCCGCGTAAACGTCCGCATCCTGCAAGGATGACAGATCCTGATCCCTGCACCATTGATCCAGCCGCTGAGCCATGTCGCGGTGCGCGTCGTCGAAGAAGGGCCATTCCAGATGGGCGAGTTCAGGTGTCATGATGCTTACTTGGTATCGAGGTTCTTAATCACGGGCGCCCATTTGTCGATGGTGCCCTGGATGTATTGCGTGAAGGCGGCGGCGTCCTTGTAGTCCGTCTTCAGGCCGAACTGGTCGGCACAACGGCGGAACTCATCCGTATCGATCGCCTTCTTGAAGGCGCCGTCGATCTTGGCGACGACACCGGGATCCATGCCCTTCGGGCCAACCAGGCCAAGGATACTGGGCGCGACCAGGTCATAGCCTGCTTCCACCAAGGTAGGCGCGTCCGGGAAGCCGTCCATGCGCGATTCGGTGAAGACGTTCAACAGGCGCAGCCGGCCGTCGCGCACGAAGGGGACCCACTCGGCGGTCTGGGCCATGACTTCCACGTCGCCGCGGACCAGTGCCGTGGAGGCCTCGATGCCGCTCTTGTAGGGGGCGTGCGTCCACTTGACGCCAACTTCCTCACCCAGCTTGACCATGGTCAGGTGCTGCGGCGTACCGACGCCCGCCGTGCTGAAGGCGACCGCCTCCGGTGCTTCCTTGGCCTTCTTGATGACGTCGTCCAGCGACTTCATGGGCGAATCCGCACGCACAAGCAGGCCGACCTGGTACTGAGCCACCATGGCGATCGGGGTCAGGTCCTTCATGACGTCGTAGTCGATGCTCGGCACCAGGAATTGATTCAGCACCGCGCCGGTGGACAGCGCCGCCACGTTGTAGCCGTCCGGCTTCTGGCGAGCGATGTAGCCAATGGAAAGCGAGGAGCCCGCGCCCGGCTTGTTCTCGATCACGATGGACTGGCCCAGCTCTTTGGACGCGGTCTGCGCCAGGGCGCGGAAGCACATATCGGTGCCGCCACCGGCGCCGTAGCCGACGACCAGCTGGATCGGACGAGTGGGAAATTCTTGTGCGGCCGCTGCAGAGGCAGATGCAAGAAAACCGGCTCCCACCAGCCCCAGCATCAGTTTGCGTACCGTGAAACGCGTAGCGATCTTCATGGTTATGTCTCCTTCCTTTTCCAGAGTGTTATGAGTCTTTTGATTTTTATAATAACCTAAAGTCTAGCTTTATAGACTAATGATGGGATAAACGTGTATTCTCCCTTTTCATTGAGCTGTCTTTCGAGGTTGATTGCTTCATGGAACAACAAGCAAAAGTGCTGGTCACCGGAGCGAGCCGCGGCATCGGCCGCAGCATCTGCGAGCGCCTAGCCGCCGATGGCTATGCCGTAACCGGCATCGCACGCACGCGCCCCGCCGACTGGCCGGACGATCGCCCCTTCTACACGGTGGACCTGGCCGAGCGCGACGCCGTCAAGCAAGTGCTCGCGCAGATAGCCGCCGACGGGCCCTATTACGGCCTAGTCAACAACGTGGGCTTCGTTCCCACCGGCCGGCTGGAAGACGTAGACGTCGCCGATCTGCACATGGCGGTGGCGCTGAACCTGGAAGTGAACATTCTCTGCGCGCAGGCGCTGTTGCCGGGCATGCGCGAACTGGGTCGCGGCCGGATCGTGAACATTGGTTCCCGGGCAGCGCTGGGCAAGCGTGAACGCACGCTCTACAGCACCACCAAGGCGGGCGTGATCGGCATGACGCGCACGTGGGCGCTCGAATTGGCGGGCGACGGCATCACGGTGAACGCCATCTCGCCGGGGCCCATCGGCACGGAATTTTTCAACGCCGCGAACGACGCCCAGAGCGAAGCGACGCGCAAGCTGCTGGAAGGCATACCTGTCGGCCGTATCGGCAAGCCCGAGGACGTCGCCCACGCCGTTGCCTATTTCATGGACGAGCGCTGCGGCTTCGTGACCGGACAGACTCACTACGTATGCGGTGGCATCACCATCGGTGCAGCCTGAAACTCAAACAGAATCGATGATGGAGACAAACATGAAACGCTGGAACCACCGCCCGGAGGGCTCGAACTGGGGGGACTTCGGCCCGGACGATCAGCTGGGGCGGATCAATCTGCTGACGCAGGAACAAGTGCTCAAGGGCGTACGCGAGGTACGCGAAGGCAAAGTGTTCTGCCTGTCGCTGCCGCTGGATCTGCCCGGCGGCATGGTGCTGAACCCGCGCCGCAAACCGCCTCGCCTGGCGGCCACGCAGCGCGACGGTGTGCCTTATATGAATTTCCCGATGGAGAACCTCGACCCGAGCTCCATCGACGTGCTGAGCGATGACGAGGTCACAATCTCGCTGCAGTATTCCACTCAGTGGGATGCGTTGGCTCACGTGGGAGCGCAGTTCGACGTCGACGGCAGCGGAGAGCCGCGCAAGGTCTACTACAACGGCTACCGGGCCGGCGATGACATCCCCGACGCCGTCACTCACGAAGACGCCGACGGCTGCTGCGGCCACGGTGCAAGCTTCGGCGCCAAGAAGCTGGGCATCGAGAACTTTGCGGTCAAGGGTATGCAGGGTCGCGGCGTACTGGTGGACTTCGTACGCCACTTTGGTCACGGCCGCACGCTGATCGGCTACAAGGAGCTGGCCGCTATCCTTGAGTCCGACAACGTCCAGATCGAAAAGGGCGACATGCTGGTGTTGCGCACCGGCTTCGCCGAAACGGTCGTGGAGTTGGGCGGCAAACCGGACGCCGACACGCTGCACAACTCGGGCGCGGTGCTGAACGGCGCCGATCCCGAGCTGCTGAACTGGATCACGGAAAGTGGAATAGCGGCGATCTGCGCGGACAACTATGCCGTGGAGGCCTATCCCGCTCTGAACGAAGGCGACAAGAAGTCGCTGCTGCCGCTGCATCACCATTGTCTGTTCAAGCTGGGGCTGCCTTTGGCGGAGCTTTGGTACCTGCGCGACCTGGCGTTGTGGCTGGAGGCCAACCAGCGCAACCGCTTCCTGCTCACGGCACCGCCCTTGCGCCTGCCCGGCGCCGTGGGCTCTCCCGTGACCCCCATCGCCACTGTCTGATCCGTTTCCTGCTTGAGTATCACTGCGTCATGAACTTCACCCTTCTTCTGGAACGACACGCCGCCGAACGCCCGGACGCCGTTGCCTACTACGACGTCGACCAGCCCATAAGCTATGCCGGGCTGCTGGCCGAATCGAACCGTATTGCCGCCCTGTTGCACGCTCAAGGCGCGCGATCCGGCGACCGCCTGGCGCTCTGGCTGCCCAACTGTCCGGCATGGCTGGCCACCTTCATGGCCTGCGCGCGCCTGGGCGTGACGGTCATTTCGATGAACACGCGGTTCCGCAGCCGCGAGGTGGGCGACCTGATCTCCCGCGGCAAATGCCGCTGGCTGGTGATGTGGCCGTCGTTCAAGGGGCTGCCCTTCCGCCAGATTTTGGCCGATGTTGAACCGGGCCAGCTGGGAGGCCTGCAAGGCGTGATGGTGGTGGGTGAGTCGGACGACACGGATCCGGTGCCCGGCGTCACGACCTTCCACATTTCGGATTCCGCAGCAACGGACCAGCTGGCAAATGTACCTTCGCCTTCGGACACGGAATACGCGCTGGTGTACACCACCTCGGGTACGACCTCGCAGTCCAAGCTGGTGGTCCACGACCAGCGCACGCTGATCCGTCACGGTCACAACGCGGCGCGGTACTTCGGCATCGGGCGACGCGATGCCGTGCTGCTGGGCGCTCCCTTGTGCGGCGCCTTCGGCTTCTCAAGCGCACTGGCGGGGCTGGCTGTTGGTGCGCCGCTGGTTTCCGCACCGATCCTGAACCCCGAGGAATGCGCGATGCAGATCCGGCGTTTCGGCGTGACCCACACCTTCGCCAACAACGAATTGCTGGATCGGATCCTGGATGCGGGCAGCGACCAGACGCCGCCCTTTCCCACCCTGCGGGTGGCCGGTTTCGCCAGCTTTGCGCCCTCCCTGGACGACCTGCCCGAACGCGCCGAGCGCGCGGGGATCCGGCTCGTGGGTCTCTACGGTTCGAGCGAACTGCAGGCGTTGGTGGCCGGCCAGTCGCCGGAGGCGTCGCTTGCCGACCGCAGCCGCGCCGGAGGATGCCTGGTGGCGACCGACGCACGCGTGCGCGCCCGCTGCATCGAGACCGACGAAATCCTGCCCCATGGGGAAGTCGGCGAAATCGAGATCCGCAGCCCGAGCATGATGCGCGGCTATCTGGACAATCCCGAAGCCACGGAACAAGCGGTGGACAAGGAGGGCTATTTCCGCACGGGCGACCTGGGCCACACCATCAACCCGCAGCACTTCATCTTTCATGCGCGTCGCGGTGACTTCCTGCGCCTGGGCGGCTTCCTCGTGAATCCCCTGGAAATCGAAACCTTCATTGAAGGCATCGAGGGCGTAGCCAATTGCCAGGTGGTAGGCGTGGCGTTCGGCGGCAAAACAGTGCCGGTGGCCTTCGTGATCCCGGAGCCGGGGCATACTCCCAAAGAAGCCCAGATCATCGCCCGCTGCAAAGCACAGCTGGCCGGCTTCAAGGTGCCGCAACGCGTAGCCATCGTGGACGCCTTCCCTGTGGTGGAGAGTGCGAACTCGAATAAAATCCAGCGCGGCAAGCTGCAGGAACAGGCGCTGGCACTGCTCAGTGCCGGTTGATACGCTCAAGGAACCATGTCCGAACTCAGTCCCAGCCAGGCGGCGATGAGCCGCAGCCGGCAACCGCTCTACTTGCAACTGGCGGCCGAATTCCGGCGCTGTCTGGAGTCGGGCGTTTGGCCGGCCGGTGAACAGATTCCCACCCTGGAAGCGCTCATGCAGACCTATCAGGTCTCGCGCATGACGCTGCGCAACGCGCTGGGCGTACTGGAGTCGGAAGGGCTTATCTCGCGCGGACGCGGCAAGGGCACGTTCGCCACGCAACCCAGCAACCGTACGCACTCGCTGTCGCTGCCCACCACCTGGGAAGAAACCGTCGCGCTCAGCGACGTGCTGGGCACACACCGCTTTGTGGAAGCGGAACGCGCCGTCACGACCTTGCCGGAGTTCCAAATGGCTTGCCGCGGCACGCCCGCGGAGTCGTACCAATATCTATGCCGCCTGCACAGCAGCGAGGGCACGCCGTACTGCTACAGCGAGGTCTACATCGAGCGGGAGCTCTTCCGCCGACATAAGCGCGCCTTCCTGGCGCAGGCAGCGGCATCTGTCATTGCGCGCATACCTGGGCTGGAGGTCTCCGAATCGCGCCAAAGGCTGACCATCATCAACGCCGGGTTTCGGTCCGCCAACGCGCTGCATCTGCAGCCGGGCGAAAGCGTGGCCGAGGTCACGCGCTTTGCATGCGTGGACGGCGTGATCATTTACTATGCCCGTTTGGAGTTCCCCACGAAATTCGTGCAAATGGAGCTGGACCTGCTCGCACGATAAGCCATGAACACTGAGTACCTTGAGAGCTTCACCCGCGTGGTGGAGTGCCATTCCTTGGCCGAAGCGGCCCGGCGCCTGGGTCTGACCCCCGGTGCGGTTTCGGCACGCATCCGCATTTTGGAAGAAGAACTCGGTGTGCCCTTGATCCAGCGCTCCGGGCAGACCGTGAAGCCGACCGAGGCGGGACTTCGTATCTACGACCGTGCGCGCGAGCTGTTGCAGAACGAGCGTGACCTGAAGGCCGTGGCCACAACGGGTTCCATTCAAGGCGAGATCCAGTTGGGCGTGTTCCTCTCCGGTCTCACCACGCACCTTCCCGCCCTGCTGGATCCCTTCTGCAGCCGGCATCCGGAGATCTCCGTGCAGGTGCAGTACGACCCCTCGGACGCGTTGTGCGGGAAGGTGCATGCGGGCCAGCTGGATGCCGCGCTAATAATCGAGCCATCCTTCGCGATTCCCAAGAATTGCGAGGTGCTGACGCTGCAGGAGGAGTCGCTGGTCGTGATCGCGCCGCTGTCGTACGAGGGCGGTGAAGCGCACGAGCTGTTGACCACCGCACCCTTCATCCGCTATCACCGGAACTCTCCGAGCGGCAAACTGGTGGACCGCTATCTGAAGGATCACAAGCTGCACCCGCGCCAGCGAATCGAGATCGACAGCCTGCTGACCATCGTCGCGCTGGTTGAGCGCGGCATCGGAGTATCGCTCGTGCCCGACTCCTTCTCGATTTCTTACAGCGATCGGCTGCTGATCAAATTGCCCGTGCCGGGCCGCACACCGCTGCGCAAGATCAGCATGGTATGGAACAAGCACAGCCCCCGTCTGGCGATCATCCGGGAACTGGTCGATCAGGCTCAACGTGTCTTCTGCCCTGGCGACGCCAAGGGCAAAAATTTTTAGCTTTCAAGCCAAAATTCCTGCGCCCCGGCAACACCTCTCTTTCCTAGAATCGGCATAGAGCCATACACAACAAAGAGGAAGAGCAGGCAATGATCGGTTTCCGCATCTACGAGTTGAGCCAACGTGTCTCCCCCGAGTGGGTTGAGAAGTTCCGGGATCTCCCCGTAGCCAATGTCAGCGATTGCATGTGGCGCATGACGGCCGGCGGCGCAGCCCTGCGCCCCATGCACGCCGGCGGCGTGTTGGCGGGCCCCGCCTTTACTGTGAAGACGCGGCCTGGCGACAACCTGATGGTGCACAAGGCAATTGCCATGGCGCAACCCGGCGACGTGATCGTGGTGGACGCCGGTGGCGAGATCACCAACGCCATCATCGGCGAACTCATGGTTGCCACGGCAAAGCGCAAGGGTTTGGCCGGCTTCATCATTCACGGTGCCATTCGCGATTCCGCCGAGTTGGGTTCGGGCAACTTCCCCGTGTATGCGATGGGCGTCACGCACCGCGGCCCCTACAAGGACGGCCCGGGTGAAATCAACGTGCCCGTCAGCTTCGACGGCATGGTGATTCAGCCCGGCGACCTGATCCTGGGCGACGCGGACGGCTGCCTGTGCGTGCCGCTCAGCGATGTGGAGGCCGTGTACGAAGCCACGGTGGCAAAGAACGAAGCCGAAGTCCAAATGATGGACGACATTGCGAACGACCGGCTGGACATTAGCTGGATCGACCGCACCCTGGCTGAACGTGGCTGCGAGATCATGAAATGAGCATCAACGTACTGCGACTGGACGTCTGGATCGACCCCTGCTTCGACGAGATCGTCGGCAAGGAAGCCGGCATCAACCTATCCGTGATGGACATGCATGGTGACGAAGACGCCAACTGGGCCATGTTGGCGGAGACCGACGTCTACCACGTGTCGGCCGCCAAGGATGAGGTTCCCCTGAAGCCCCCTCTGTCACAATAGATGTCCGCTCGGTTGATTTGGAAATTTGAGGGGGCGGACGGAGTGAAGCAGTGCCCAGCTACAGCGCAGAATTCAAAGAACAGGTGGTCAGAAAGATGATGCCGCAGTTCCTGCGATTGATCG
>JAJUGH010000095.1 GCA_029268265.1 Alcaligenaceae bacterium
GACGCGGTCGAGGCCCTGGCCGCACCGATCCACGAGGGCCGGCTCAAGCCAGGTGACAAGCTGCCCACGGAATCGGAAATCATGCAGCAGCTGGGCGTGAGCCGGACGGTTGTGCGAGAAGCCATATCCCGCCTGCAGGCGAGTGGCCTGGTCGAAACCCGCCATGGCATTGGAACCTTTGTCGCACAGCCCTCCGACAACCCCTTGCGAATCCCCATATCCGCGGTCACCACGGCAATGGACGCCCTGTCATTGCTCGAAGTGCGTATCGCACTGGAGGTGGAAGCGGCCATGCTGGCGGCACAACGCCGCACGGAGGAGCAGCTCAAGCAGCTCCGCAACGCGCTGGATACCTTGATCGCATTGGAATCCGACGCCACCGCTGAGCCGCAACAAACCATCGATGCCGACTACGCCTTTCACCAGGCGCTCGCGCAGGCCACCGGCAACCACTACTTCCTGGAATTTCTGACGCTTCTGGGCCGCGGAGCCATCCCGCGCAGCCGGCTGTCCATCGACCCCGGCACGCATCAACGTTATCTGCAGAAGCTCAATCAGGAGCATCGCCTGCTGTTTCTTGCGATCCAGGCACAAGACCCCATGGCGGCAAGCGAAGCGGCGCGCAACCACCTGCTCAATAGCAAGGGGCGGCTCGAACGCGCTCTCCAGGAGCAGCGGACCGAATCGGACAATGCCGCCAAGCCTCCAGCCTCCCACGACGGGTAGCACGCTCAATTGATCTGCCCCCCTTTTCTTTACAGTTGTACGACGTCATAAGTCATTAATAACCACACAGGTGATCCATGTCCGGCTTTACCCCGCAGGAACTCAAGACCATCATCGGCGAAGGCCTACTCTCCTTTCCCGTAACCGACTTCACCGCCAGCGGCGATTTCAATGCGCAAGGCTATGCCGCCCGGCTGGAGTGGCTGGCACCATACGGCGCGAGCGCCCTGTTCGCCGCCGGGGGGACCGGCGAGTTTTTCTCGCTGGAGCCGGGGGAATACCGAGACATCGTCCGCACTGCGGTGGACACCTGCAAAGGCAAGGTACCCATCATTGCCGGGGCCGGCGGTTCCACTCGCCAGGCTATCGCCTACGCCCAGGAAGCCGAGCGCCAGGGCGCCCACGGCATTCTGCTGCTGCCGCACTACCTGACCGAAGCCAGCCCCGCGGGCGTCATGGCGCATGTGGAGCAGGTCTGCAAGGCAGTGGATTTTGGTGTCATCCTCTACAACCGTGCGCTGTGCCGTCTCGAGGCGGAGCATCTGGAGATCCTCGCCGAGCGTTGCCCCAACCTCATCGGTTTCAAGGACGGCATCGGCGACATCGAGCGGATGGTCAGCATCCGTCGCCGCCTGGGCGATCGCTTTTCGTATCTGGGCGGCCTGCCGACTGCGGAAGTGTTCGCTGCCGCTTACCGGGCCATGGGCGTGCCCGTGTATTCGTCGGCCGCTTTCAATTTCGTACCCGCCACGGCCATGCGTTTCTACAACGCAATCAGTAGTGGAGACCAGGCTACGGTGAATGACCTGCTGGACCGCTTCTTCCTTCCTTACGTCCAGCTGCGCAATCGCGGCGCAGGCTATGCGGTGAGCATTGTTAAGGCCGGTGCGGAACTGGTGGGCCACGGCGCCGGGCCGGTGCGCGCGCCCCTCACCGAACTCACCGCCGAAGAGCGCGAGATTCTTGCGGGTTTGATCAAGGCCGTGGAGTAAGCGCGGAGGGGCTGTCGCGCGCCATGCCTTCGGGCGAGCACGGCGGCCCCTATGGCATCACGCAAACGCATAAAAACATTTGCCCGCGTAAACCGCGGGCAAATGTCTTTCTGAGCGAGGCAGTTCCGCTGGTTGTCAGCGGTTCTTTTCCTTCCTCCAGGCCTGGAAGTCTTCCAGCGTCTTGGGGTCGGTGGCGGGATAGAGACCGCGGATGGAACGGCCTCTCGAAACTTCGTCGGCCACAAAGTCTTCGAACACGGTCATCTCCGCCGCTTCATCGGCAATCTCGGCCGCCAGATGCGCCGGGATCACCACCACGCCGTCGCAGTCGCCGACCATGATATCGCCTGGGAAAACCGGCGCGTCGCCGCAGCTGATGGGCACGTTGATATCGATGGCTTCGTGCAAAGTCAGATTGGTAGGCGCGGATGGGCGCTGATGAAAGGCCGGAATGTCCAGGCGCGCGATATCGCCGGCATCACGGAAGCCGCCATCAGTCACGACACCGGCCACACCGCGCGCCTGCAGACGACCGATGAGAATGGAGCCGGCCGATGCCGCTCGGGGATTCTTTCGGCTGTCCATCACCAGAACCGCTCCGGGCGGGCAGGTTTCCACCGCCTTGCGCTGTGGATGCTCGGGATTGCGGAACACCTCGAGCCCGTTGAGATCTTCTCGTGCGGGGATGTAGCGCAGCGTGAATGCGGGGCCGACCATGCTGGTCGACTTGGGCGTGCCCACGGGCAGGACGTCCTGCACATACTGATTGCGCAGGCCACGCTTATACAGGCAGGTACTGATGGTGGCAGTACTGATGCCTTTCAGTTTCTCGATGACGGCAGCTGAAACTTCAGCCATGTGTGTCTCCATTTCTACTGGGTGTAATACCGGGCGCAGCAATGTTTGCCGCGCCCCGGCAGATCGTGTGTCAGGCTTCGCGGCGCGGAATGCCCCAGGGATTTGCCCGCTTGAGAGCCGGCGGCAGGACGGCGTCCGGCACATCCTGGTAGCTCACCGGGCGCAGGAAGCGGTAGATCGCCGCGGTACCGACTGAAGTCGTGCGGCTGTCCGAGGTGGCGGGGAATGGACCGCCATGCACCATGGCGTCGCACACTTCCACACCGGTGGGATAGCCGTTGACCAGGATGCGGCCCACCTTCAGTTCCAGCGCATCCACCAGCCGGTCGGCCAATTCGGTGTCGTCTTCGGTCATGTGCAGGGTGGCGGTCAGTTGTCCTTCCAGCTTTTCGATCAACTGCAGCATCTGCGCTTCGTCATCACACACGACAACCAGCGACGACGCACCAAATACCTCGATGCCCAGATCATGTGGCTTGGCCAGGAAGGCATCGGCCTGAGCCGTGAACAGGCGCGCCTGACACTGGTTGGAACGGTCGCTGTCCAGCTTCCCTTCGGCAAGCAGCGTGGCACCGGCCTGACCCTTCAAGTGTTCCACGCCTTGCTGGTAGGCCGAATAGATGCCAGGGGTCAGCATGGTGGCGCTGTCGGCGTTTTTCACGCCTTCGGTCGCCGCTTGGATAAAGGCATCGAGTTCGGCGGACTTCAGGCCGATGACCAGCCCGGGGTTGGTGCAGAACTGTCCGGCGCCCATGGTGAGCGACTGCACGAAGCCGCGCGCGACGTCGGCCGCGCGCTGTGCCAGCGCACCCGGCAACAGGAACACGGGGTTGATGCTGCTCATCTCCGCGAAAACGGGAATGGGCTCCGGCCTTGCGGCGGCCGTCTTCATCAGCGATACGCCGGCCGAACGCGACCCGGTAAATGCAACGGCTTTGATGGCGGGATGCTTGGCCAGGCTTTGCCCGATTTCCGAACCGGATCCGAACAACAGTGAGAAAACACCTTCCGGAAGCCCGCACTCCTGAACGGCCTCGCGAACCGCGCGACCCACCAGCTCCGAAGTACCCGGATGGGCCGAATGGCCCTTCACCACTACAGGCGCGCCGGCAGCCAGTGCCGCAGCCGTATCGCCACCAGCCACGGAGAAGGCGAGCGGGAAATTGCTGGCGCCAAAGACGGCGACCGGCCCGACCGGGATGTATTGCAGGCGAATGTCGCTACGCGGTAGCGGCTGACGCTCGGGAAGCGCGCAGTCCACCCGCGCGTCGATCCAGTCACCGCGGCGAAGCTCACGCGCAAACAGCCGCAGCTGCCCCACCGTACGCGCGCGCTCACCCTGGAGCCGCGGCAGCGGCAGACCGGTTTCGCGGTGAGCGCGCTCGATCAACGCGTCGCCGATCGCTTCTATGCGCTCGGCCACTTTCTCGAGGAAGCCGGCACGCTCTTCCAGCGATGTCTTGCGATAGGTACGGAATGCCTGCGCCGCCAGTTCGCAGGCGGTGTTCACGTCGTCTTGCGTGCCACCGTTGTAGGGCGGGTCCAGTGCTTCGTTGGTGGCCGGGTCGATGCCACGGATGGCAGCCTGGCTGCCCGTGACATCGCGGGATCCGATCAACATTTGACCTGTAATGTGCATGGCGTCTCAATGAGCAGTTAGTTGTAAAACAAGTTCATTCTAACTCATTGAGATGTAAACGTAAGGGTCTGTCGACGCCCGATGTGCCGCCGCGGTGTTAGCCACGCCACTCGACCGCAGGGCGACCCCGCCTCTTCAAACAGGTCGTATATAGCAATCGAGAATGTCGCAAAGAAAATCGGCATACGCCGTGGGGCCGACACCGTGATCCCTGTACTTCCGCCGCTTGAGATACCAGTCCTGCATCATTGCCTTGGATATGGCCGCCACCATGCGGGCATCCACAGCCTTGAAGGCGCCCCGTTCAATGCCGTCCTGGATGATGTCGTGGATGATGTCTTCCACTTCACGTTCGATGGCCACGGCTTCCTTCTTCTGCGCCGGCGGGAGGTTGCGCGCCTCCATGAACGAAAAGTAAAACCACGGCTGCATGAGTTCGCTGAGATACACATGCGCCCGCAAGGCGGCATGGAGGCGATCCCACGGGTCCTCCACGTCGCTGGTGTAGTCATCGAGCGTGCGGCGCGTCAACAGCATCCCATGGAGCTGGATGAGATGCACAAGGTCATCTTTGTTGCGGATGTAGGCGTACAGGCCCCCTATGCTCATGCCGCAATCCGCCGACAAGTCCCGCAGCGACATGGCATGAAAGCCCTTTGCCCGCGTAAGCTGCAGGGTCGACTCGATGATGCGCACCAAGTTGGGTACGGCAACATGCTCCTTGCGGATTCGAATGTGGTCGGCGTTCTGCCGATACAAGGCGCGGCAGATTTCCACCTTCGAAAGACTGAGTTCCGCCTTGAACGACTCGAAGTCACCCACCATCTGGCATCTCGGCAATCAAAAAACGAAAAATTCTAGTTCATACCGAGAGATACCTGTGCTGGACGGCTTCGTCGCCGATCAGCTCCTCGCTGCTTGCTTCGTGCACCACCCTGCCCTTTTCCAGTATGTAGGCGCGGCGTGCATGCTTGAGCGCGAAGTGCACGCTCTGGTCCGTAAACAGGATGGTGGTGGTCTTGGAGAGGTCATCGATCAGCTGACCGATCTGCTTCACGATCACCGGTGCCAGCCCTTCGTTGGGCTCATCCAGGAGCAGAAGGCGGGGCGCGCTCATGAGCGAGCGGGCCACCGCCAACATCTGTTGCTGGCCGCCCGAGAGCGTGCTGCCGTCCTGGTCAGCCAATTCGGCCAGCATCGGGTATTGATCGAAGATGCGCTCGACGGTCCAGGGATTGGTGGTGCCCGGCCTTCGATACTGCCCCACCTCAAGGTTTTCGCGCACCGTCAGGCCCGGGAAGATGCGCCGGTCTTCCGGCACGAGCCCCACGCCCGCACGGGCAATACGGTAAGCCGGCCACCCCGTTACTTCCTTGCCGTCGAACACCACCTTGCCCTGCCGCGGTGAATTCAGACCGATGATGCTGCGCAGGGTCGTGCTTTTTCCGGCGCCATTACGCCCCAGCAGACAGACGGTCTCGCCTTCCTTGAGGTTGAGCGTCACGCCCTGAAGCGCATGACTTTCGCCGTAATACGTATGGATGTCGTGGACCTCCAGCATCATGGTGCCATCTCCTCTTCTACATCGCCCAGGTAGGCCCGGCGCACTTCCGGATGCGCGCGTACTTCTTCGGGGGTGCCCAGCACCAGTTTCTGTCCGCGGTGCATGACGAGGATGCGGTCCGCCAGGCCGAAGACCACGTTCATGTCGTGCTCCGTGATAAGAAAGGTGTAGTCGCCGCTATTACCCAGCGATTTCACCAACTGCACGACGCGCTGCGTTTCATCGGGCGTCATGCCGGCCGTGGGTTCGTCCAGCAACACGAGCTTGGGACGGGTGGCCAGCACGACTGCGATTTCGACCAGCCGCTTGTCGCCATAGCTGATGACACCGGCCCGGCGATCAGCCAGCGCGGAAAGTGACAGGCGCTCCAGCAGTGCATCGGCTTCTTCCTGCACGGCGGTGTTGCGCGACGCCAGGTTGGACCATCGCTTCCCGTCGCCTCGCAGCGCCGTGACGGCGACTTCGACGTTCTCGCGCACCGTCATCTCTTCGAAGATGTTGTTGATCTGGAAGGAGCGCGAAATGCCCAGCCGGCTGATGCGGTGTGGCGGCATGCCGGTGATGTCCTGGCCTTCGTAAAGGATTTGCCCGCTGGTCGGGTGCATGCGGCCCGACAGCAGGTTGTAGAAGGTGGTCTTGCCCGCGCCGTTCGGGCCAATAATGGCCAGCGTTTCGTGGCGATAGACGTCGAGGTTCACGCCCGAAACGGCGGCAACGCCACCGAAGCGTTTGCCCACATCGAGCGCCTGGAGAATGATATCCGTACGTTCGGCCTGCATTATTTCCGCTCCCGTATCCAGTCGAGGATGGTGCCCAGCAAACCACGGCGGAAGAACATCACCATGAAGGCCAGGATGATGCCCAGCACCAGCATCCATGCCTGCGTCATGCTCGTGATCCAGGTCTCGAGCAACACGAACATGCCGGCTCCCACAAAGGGACCCAGGAAATAACCGCTGCCACCGAGAATGGTCATCAGCACCGGTTCCGCTGACATCGACCAATGCAGCAATTCAGGGCTGGCGATGCGCAGGAAAGGGGCCATCAGCCCGCCGGCGAGCCCGGCAAATGCACCGGCAACCGTAAAGGCGGCCAGACGATAGGCCCGCACGTTTACCCCGCAAAATGCCACCCGCTCCGGATTCTGGCGGATGGCCCGCAGGATGAGCCCGAAGGACGAACGACAGATCAGATACAGCACTGCAGCGGCGATCACGACCATGGCCAGCACCACGTGGTAGTACACGCTGGGATTGCCCAACTGGATATCCAGCCCCAGTCCAAACGACGTGACTGTGAAGCCGGCGATGCCATCACTGCCGTTGGTGACCGAACGCCATTGGTGCGCGACTGAGAACACCATCATGCCGAAGGCGAGCGTGAGCATCGCAAAATAGACTTCATTCAGGCGCACGCAGAAGAATCCGATGATGAGCGCGAGCAACGTCGCCACCACCACCGCTGCCAGCAGGCAGAGCAGCAAAGGCCATTGAAAGGCCTGCAACAGCATCGCCACGGCATAGGAACCAATACCGAAGAACGCCGCATGCCCGAAGCTCAACATGCCCGTATAGCCGAACACCAGATTGAAGCTGGCCGCCAGCAATCCGAGAATGAGCACTTCGGTGGCGATGAAGATGTAGAAATACGGCGCGACCCACGGCAAGGCCACCAGCAGCGCCATCACCACCACCGCCACCACCCATGACACCGTTCTGAGCATTCCCGACCGGCTTGCATCCGGGCCGGGCGCCGCCATGGCGGCGGCTTTTGCGCCGGAGCCGTTCATCGTCTTGTCTTGTAGTTGCATCGCATCCTCACAACGAAGCACGCCTGCCGAGCAGACCGTGTGGTTTCAGCAGCAGCACGATGGCCATGCCGACAAAGGGCAGCATCAGGTTCACCTCGGGCAGGTAGCGGCCGCCCAGCCCGTGAATGAGGCCCAGCACCAGGGCGCCCAGCAGTGCGCCGGGGAAACTGCCCAGGCCGCCGATGACGACCACGATGAAGCTCTCGATGATGATTTTGTCGCCCATGCCCGGATCGATGGCCCGCATGGGCGCCGCCACGACTCCCCCCACGGCCGCCAGCCAGGCGCCGAAGGCGAACACACCGGTGATCACCAGGCGCGTATTGATGCACAGCACCTGCGCCATGTCGCGGTCCAGTGCGGCCGCTCGCATGATCTTGCCCGCGCGAGTCTTGTTGAACAGGAACCAGAGTCCGGCCAGGACCAGGGCGCCGGCCACAATGACGAAAAGGCTGTACAGGGGATACCGTATGCCGCCGGGCAGCATGACGGTGCCACGTAGGAATTCAGGCGGCTCCACCACGTGGATGCCCGTGCCCCAGATCATCCTTACCGACTCGTTCAGGATCAGCAGCAGCGCAAAGGTAAGAAGCAGACTGTCCGTCACCTCACGCTGATAGACGAAGCGGAGCATCAGGCGGTCAATCAGCACCGCGAGAAAGGCCACGACCAGGGGCGCGACCAGCAAGGTGAGCCAGAACGGCATGCCCAACCCGTTCACGCAGGAAAACGCGAGATAGGCGCCGAGCATGTAAAGCGCGCCGTGCGCAAAGTTGATGACGTTGAGCACGCCGAAAACGATATTCAGTCCGACGGCAATAATGAATAACAACAGGCCGATATCGAGACTATTGAGCAAGGCAAGGCTGAGACTGCCCATAACGCCCTCCGGGTTGCATGTTTCACGCCCCGCGCCCCCTTGGGAGCGCGGGATTGCGGCGAGGGTTTCTTACAGCTTGCAGCCTTCGTCTACCGGCGGCGTGATTTTCTGCCCGTCGAAGGTCATCATGTCGGTCAGTGAACGAATCTTGTCCTCTTCGTTCATGGGACCGGTCTTGCCCCAGGTCGGGCCGATGAGCGCCTGGTTGTCGCCCTCACGGAACTTCAGCGGGCCGGTGGGAGCGTTGATCTCGAGCCCCTTCAGAGCGGCAGCGATTGCCTCTCCGTCGACCTTGCCGGCCTTCTCGATTGCCGCCTTGTACGCATACACCGCGACATAGGCGCCTTCGGCGTTGTAGCTGGGCGGTGCGTTGTACCGCTGCTTGTATGTCGAGACGAACTTGTTGTTCAGTTCGTTATCGTGCGCGCCATACCAGTAGCGCGTGCCGACCCAGACGCCTTCCGGAAGCTGCTCGCCCAGTGCAGTGAGAACTTCCGTGGCAGCACCCACGGTGAAGAGCACCTCGAAGTCCTGATCGAAGAAGCCGCGGTTATTCGCCTGGCGGACGAAGTTGACCATGTCGCCGCCCCACACTGAGATCAGGACGCCGTCAGGCTTGCTGGCCATGACGCTGTCGATGAAAGGCGTGAAGTCTTCCGCGCCGAAGCGGGGAAACGCGACCTCCTTCATGAGCTCGGCATCGGGCACCCGCTCCTTCAGGTACTTGCCGAAGAACTCCCAGGATTGATGGCCGAAGGCGTAGTCGGGGCCGATGGTCGTCCAGCGCTTTGCGCCGGTCTTTGCCGCGACTTCTGCCGCCCCGCTCATGTTCTGGTGCACGTTCACGCTGACACGGTAGGTGTACTTGTTGCACAGCTTGCCGGTGACGTCCGGCGTGGCGGCGTGGGTAATGATGAACGGCTTGCGCAGTTCGGGCAGCACCGGAACGAGGCCTTGCGCCACCCCGGAGCTATCCAGACCCATGAGCACTTCGGCCTTGTCCTGGTACACCAGCTTCCGCGCCGCCTGAATGGCCGTGGCCGCCTTGCCCTGACTGTCTTCCATCTGCATGGCCAGCGGCCGGCCGAGCACCCCGCCGGAGCCGTTGATTTCTTCGATGGCCAGCTCCATGCCTTGCTGGGCGAACTTGCCATACATGGCGGCGCTGCCGGACGTCAGGTAAATGGCGCCGATGCGAATGGGGTCTCCTTCCTTCGCCACCGCCGGTGTCGTCGCCATCGCGCCC
>JAJUGH010000096.1 GCA_029268265.1 Alcaligenaceae bacterium
ACCGCAACCGTGGCGATCATGACCACGCTGGAGCTTTTTGGATGCGTGGGCAGATTACGCACGGAGCCCCAATCGAAGGTGCCGATCGACACCATGATCATCACCGCCACCAGTGCTGCCATCGGGATCTGCTTGACCCATGGCCCGAGGAACACCACCAGGATGAGCAAAACGGTTCCGGCCGTGAGCGCGGATAGTCGCCCGCGGCCGCCGGATTTCACGTTGATGACGGACTGGCCGATCATGGCGCAACCGGCCATCCCGCCCAGGAAGCCCGCTGCGATATTCGCAATGCCCTGGCCGGCGCACTCGCGGTTCTTGTTGCTCGGGGTGTCGGTGAGGTCGTCAACGATGGTGGCCGTCATCATCGATTCAAGCAAGCCGACGGCGGCCAGCGTGAGCGAATAGGGAGCAATGATGGCCAGTGTCTCAAATGTCAGTGGCACATCGGGAATCAGAAATACCGGCAGGCTGTCCGGGAGTTCGCCCATGTCGCCTACCGTGCGGATGTCCAGGCCCAGCGCCATCGAGACTGCCGTCAGCAGCACAATGCACACTAGCGGAGAAGGCACGGCTTTGGTGACGTAGGGCAGCAGGTAGATGATGCCCAAGCCTGCTGCCGTCATCACGTACACCACCCATGAAACGTTGATGAGCTCCGGAAGCTGCGCCATGAAGATGAGGATGGCCAGTGCGTTCACGAAACCTGTCACCACAGACCGCGATACAAAACGCATGAGGCCGCCCAGTTTGAACACTCCGGCGAGAATCTGGAATACGCCGGTCAGCAGTGTTGCGGCCAACAGATACTCGAGTCCATGCGACTTGACCAACGTGACCATGACGAGCGCCATGGCTCCGGTGGCGGCGGAAATCATGCCGGGGCGTCCGCCGGCGAAGGCGATCACGACTGCAATGCAGAAGGACGCGTAGAGGCCGACCTTTGGGTCGACCCCGGCAATGATGGAAAAGGCGATTGCTTCAGGAATGAGTGCAAGCGCCACGACCAGGCCTGCGAGCAGATCGCCCCGCACGTTGGAGAACCACTCCTGATAAACATTCTTACTAAGCATGGGGATTATGAAGTCTCGATTAAGCGCGATACTGTAGCGCACCCGGGCACGGCGCATGTTGACGCGTCCCTTTGCCGACGTTTAAGGTGGGGCCCGTTGGTCAGCCCACAGCATGTGGAACAGGAGCTCATCGCAATGCCATGCCGGTTTCTTCTTGGGCGTTATCTGCATGCCGCTCGAGCGCCCTGGCTACTGGGCCTGATGATGTTGTATGCCGTGTTGAGTTTGTGGCCGGCCGGAGCTGCGCAGGCCCAAGCTGCTGCTTCATGCAACAGTGGTCAGCCGGTGCGCTTTGCCGATCAGAATTGGGAAAGCGCCAACTTCATGACGCACGTCTATGTACGTGTCCTGAACGACGTCTTCGGCTGCCAGACCGAGATCGTTCCCGGAACACCGGCGGCGGCCGAAGCGGCGCTGTCGCAAAACGACCTGCAAATCATTGCTGAAATCTGGTCGGGCCGCTCAGCCATTATTGAAGACGCCATTGAGCGCGGCCGGGTCAGGGTGGTGGGAGACACGCTGGAAGGCGGCGCGGAACAGGGCTGGTACGTTCCCGAGTACGTGGTGAAGGGCGACCCCGAACGAGGCATCGAGGCGCAGGCGCCCGAGCTGCGATCTTGGAAAGATCTGCCGCGCTACAAGGAGCTTTTCCGCGAGCCGGAAAACCCCGCTACCGGCCGCTTTCTGAACTGCCCGACCGGCTGGGTGTGCGAGACCACCAACTCCCGGCTGCTCTCTCTATATGGTCTGGACGAGCACTACACGAATTTCCGTGCCGGCACGGGCGCAGCGCTTGATGCTGCCATCAGTGCTGCCTATGAGCGTGGCGAACCCTTGCTCTTCTATTATTGGCAGCCCGCCGGCCTCATGGCCAAGTACCGTTTCCACCGCATCGAACTGCCGCCCTTCGACGCGACCTGCTGGGAAGCCATAGTCAGTGGCGAAGGCCAGCCTTGCCCCACCGACTTTCTTCGGGCACGACTTGCAGTGGCCGTCTCCACGCCTTTTGCCGAGGCCAATCCCGAGATCATGGCCTTCTTCGAGCGCGTGAGCTTCGAGCCTGACGCGCTGAACCGCGCGATCCTGGAGATGACCGAACAGCGCGTACCCGGCGAGGTCATGGCCGAACGTTTTCTGCGCCAGCAACCCGAAACCTGGCAGGCGTGGATGGATGCCACCCAGGCTTCCCGTCTGGAAGCGGGCCTCGGCACCGCGACACTGTCGGCCGACAATGGCATATTCCTGCAATGGTCCGGCGCCGATTTCGTGAACCGCCATGTGGCGCAAGCCGTGAAGGCCTGGGGCGACGGCTTCCGCCGCGCGGGTGACTTCCTGCTGGTGGCAGTGCTGGTGCCGGTCGAAACCATGCTGCTTCGCGTCCCGCCATGGCTCGTATTGCTACTGGTGGCAGCTGTTTCGTGGCATGCCACCCGCAAACCGGTGGCCACGGTACTGTACGTCCTGGGTCTATACCTGATCGGTGTGGTGGGGCTGTGGGACAAGTTGATCCAGACCTTCTCGCTGGTATTGGTCTCCACCCTGTTTTCCATCGTAATCGGTATCCCCATTGGCATTCTGGCAGCGAGTGGCCGGCGGCTCAGGCAGGTATTGGTACCGGTGATGGATGTGATGCAGACGCTGCCCAGCTTCGTTTATCTCATCCCGGTATTGATGCTTTTCGGACTCGGGAAGGTGCCGGCGTTGTTTGCCACCGTGATCTATGCCGTTCCGCCGCTCATCCGCCTGACCATCCTGGGGCTGCAACAGGTGGACCCGGCCGCCAAGGAAGCCGCTCAATCGTTCGGCGTGACGCGGTGGCAGATGCTCACTCGCGTAACGTTGCCTCTGGCACGCCCCAGCATCATGGCCGGCGTGAACCAGACCACAATGATGGCGCTGTCGATGGTGGTCGTCGCGTCCATGATTGGTGCGCGCGGTTTGGGCGAAGACGTGCTGGCCGGCATCCAGACGCTGGATATTGGCCGCGGCTTGCAGGCCGGCATCGCCATCGTGATTCTCGCCATCGTGATTGACCGAATCACGCAGGCTTACGGGCGCTCATTGCGTCACCGTCAGGCGGCCAGGGGGAAGGGAGCGTGAGCGTAGAGAATACTGTCCGGCCCACGGGTACGGACGCAATCAAGATCCAGGTCCGAGGCGTGTACAAGGTCTTCGGCCGCCGTGAAGCCGAAGCGCTACGTCTGCTGCGTGAAGGCCGCGACAAGGCGGAAGTGCAGTCCGTCACCGGCGCAAACGTGGGCTTGGCAGGCGTGGACCTCGATATCCCCGCGGGGGAGATCACCTGCATCATGGGGCTGTCCGGTTCGGGCAAGTCCACGCTGGTGCGGCATTTGAACCGGTTGATCGATCCATCAGCGGGACAGGTGCTTTTCGACGGCGAAGACATCCTGAAGCTGAGCATGCCGCAGTTGCGCGAGCTACGCCGTCACCGCATCAGCATGGTCTTTCAGGGTTTTGGCCTGTTGCCTCATCTGGACGTTCTGGACAACGTCGCCTTCGGACTAAGGGTGCGAGGGGAGCCGCGTGCGCAAGCACGCGAGAAGGCCGCCGAATGGCTGGAGCGAGTGCGCCTCTCCGAGTACGGCACCAACTATCCCGATGAACTGTCGGGCGGGATGCGCCAGCGTGTAGGCCTGGCCCGCGCCCTGGCCATCGACTCTGAAGTCCTGCTCATGGACGAAGCTTTCTCCGCTCTGGATCCGCTCACCCGCCATGATCTCCAGGATCAGCTGCTGGCGCTTCAGCAGCGCCTGAAGAAGACCATTGTCTTCATCACTCACGATATCGACGAGGCCTTGCGCCTGGGGAGCCGAATCGTGATCCTCCACGACGGCAAGGTCGTTCAGGTCGGCAGCCCGGAAGATATCCGCGAACGCCCGGCAAACGATTACGTCAGGCGCTTCGTGCTGCGGCGCGATCGATAAATCGTTCGGCCCTCGTGGTGGTGGCCTGCCGGTCGGCAGGACAAGCTAGGGAAACTCAGTATGCTGCATGTGACAGTGAGCGCGCCAGAAGCGACTTCCTGGGCATAGAATCGCCGGTTTCCACGCAAGCATCCCCCAAGAGGAGACAACACCCATGATTGCTGCGCTTCGTCACCCCGTTCTGGCTGCCGCCGTCATCGGCCTGACCGCCGTTGCGGCTCCGGTCCATGCGAATACCGACTACCCGACCCAACCCATCCGACTCATTGTCCCGTTCGCCCCCGGCGGCTCCACAGACATCGTGGCTCGCATCGTTGGCCAGCGCATGGGCGAGGAGCTGGGCCAGACGGTGATCATCGAAAACAAGGGCGGTGCCGGCGGCGCGATCGGTGCGGCCGAGGCGGCGCGCGCCAAGCCCGATGGCTATACGCTGTCCGTGGCGACGGTTTCCACAATGGCCGTGAACCCGGCCTGCCGGAGCGATCTGCCCTATGACCCGGTCCGGGACTTCGTACCGGTCACGAATTTCGCAAACGTACCGAATGTGATCGTGGTGAATCCGAAGTTCCCCGGCAACGACTTTGAGGGCATGGTGAAGGCGCTCAAGGCGGACCCAGGCAAGTATTCCTATGGAAGCTCCGGCACCTGCTCCATCAATCATTTGTTCGGCGAAGCGTTCAAACATGCCACGGGCACCCAAATCGTGCACGTACCTTACAAGGGGTCGGGCCCGGCCGTAGTCGACACCGTCGCCGGGCAGGTGGAGGTACTCTTTGATAATTTGCCTTCGTCCATGAACCAGATCCAGGCCGGCAACCTGCGTCCCATCGCCGTGGCCGGACCGGCACGCGCCGATGCCCTCAAGGACATTCCTACGCTTGAAGAACTCGGTCATCCCGAACTGAACAATCCCGCCTGGTATGGTTTGCTGGCGCCTGCCGGCACACCCCCTGAAATCGTGACGAAGCTGCGGGATGCCGCCGTAGCCGCGCTCAAGGATCCGAAGGTCACTAAAGCACTGGAGCAGCAGGGTGCCGCGCCGTCCGGCAACACGCCAGAGGAATTCGCCGCCGAGATTCGCCTTCAGCAGGAATATGCGCGCAAGGTAACCGCGCAGCCAGGATTCAAGATGGACTAGTCGCAGAAACCTGTTGTTCTCACAAGCACTTGCAGTATTCAGCTGCTTGCGTTAAAGGGCGGAGCCATG
Source organism: Alcaligenaceae bacterium (assembly GCA_029268265.1). Lineage (GTDB taxonomy): Bacteria > Pseudomonadota > Gammaproteobacteria > Burkholderiales > Burkholderiaceae_B > Yanghanlia. Next base: position 5,226 of record JAJUGH010000096.1, read on the forward strand.
TTAAATTAACGGGCTTCGCCCTATTGATTTTTAGAGCGAAATACTCAAAGCCTTATAGCCCCGACCAATCGCAGTCGGGAATGGAGAAAACAATGTCGAATCCGACGCCTACACCAGCCGCTTATCGGTTGGGACTCGTGGGGCGCAAGGTCGGCATGACCCGCATTTTCACGGAAGATGGTGAATCCATCCCCGTGACCGTGCTGGACGTGTCGGACAACCGCATCACGCAAGTCAAGTCGCCAGAAGTAGATGGTTATGCGGCTGTGCAAGTCACCTACGGCACGCGTCGCGCCTCGCGCGTGAACAAGCCGGCGGCAGGGCACTTCGCCAAGGCCGGTACCGAAGCCGGCAGCATCCTGAAGGAAGTCCGCCTCGACCCCGCTAAGGCCGCTGAGTTTGCAGCCGGTGCAGTCCTGGCTGTGGAAAGCGTGTTCGAAGCCGGCCAGAAGGTCGACGTCACGGGCACCACGATCGGTAAAGGCTTCGCCGGTACCATCAAGCGCCACAACTTCGCTGGTCAGCGCAATTCCCACGGTAACTCGATCTCCCACCGTGTTCCCGGTTCCATCGGTATGGCCCAGGATCCCGGTCGTGTGTTCCCCGGCAAGAAGATGTCGGGCCACATGGGTAGCGTTACCCGTACCACCCAGAATCTCGACGTCGTGCGCGTCGACGCCGAACGTGGTCTTCTGCTGGTCAAGGGCGCAGTCCCCGGCCACAAGAATGCCAACGTGATCGTGCGTCCCGCTGTCAAGGCGCCGGCCAAGAAAGGAGCCTAATCCATGGAACTCAAGCTCCTGAACGATCAAGGTCAAGCTGCTTCGACCGTCGCTGCTCCGGACACCGTGTTCGGCCGCGAGTTCAATGAAGCGCTGGTGCACCAGGTCGTCGTTGCCTTCCAGGCCAACGCCCGTGGCGGTAACCGTGCACAGAAGGATCGTGCAACCGTCAAGCACTCCACCCGCAAGCCTTGGCGCCAGAAGGGCACCGGTCGCGCACGCGCTGGTATGACTTCCTCGCCGCTGTGGCGTGGAGGCGGTCGTGCTTTCCCGAGCTCGCCCGAAGAGAACTTCTCGCACAAGGTCAACAAGAAGATGTATCGCGCAGGTATTCGCGCGATCCTGTCTCAGCTGGCCCGCGAAGATCGCATTGCCGTGGTCGATTCCTTTACCGTCGACGCACCCAAGACCAAGCTGGCAGCCGCCAAGCTCAAGGACATGGGTCTGGATTCGGTTCTGATCATCACCGATGCGCTTGACGAAAATGTCTACCTCGCAACGCGCAACCTGCCGCACGTTGCCGTGGTCGAATCGCGCTACGCCGATCCGCTTTCGCTGATCCACTACAAGAAGGTGTTGATCACCAAGCCGGCTATCGCTCAACTCGAGGAGATGTTGGGATGAATGCCGAACGTTTGATGCAAGTCATCCTGGCGCCCATCGTGACCGAAAAGGCCACGTTCGTCGCCGAGAAAAACCAACAGGTCGCTTTCCGCGTCGCTGCTGATGCTTCCAAGCCGGAAATCAAGGCAGCCGTCGAACTCCTCTTCAAGGTCGAAGTCGAGTCCGTGCAGGTGTTGAACCGCAAGGGTAAGGAAAAGCGTTTTGGCCGTTTCACGGGTCGCCGCCGTAATGAGCGCAAGGCATACGTCACGCTCAAGAACGGTCAGGAACTCGACTTTACTGAGGTGAACTAATGGCACTCGTAAAAGTCAAACCGACGTCGGCCGGCCGCCGTGGCATGATCAAGGTGGTCCCCGCCAATCTGCACAAGGGCGCGCCATACGCAGGCCTGCTTGAAAAGAAAAAGCGCGGTTCCGGTCGTAACAACAACGGCCATATCACCGTGCGCCATCGTGGCGGTGGCCACAAGCAGCAGTATCGTATTGTCGACTTCCGTCGCAACAAGGACGGTATCGCTGCCAAGGTCGAGCGCCTTGAATACGATCCCAACCGTACGGCTCACCTGGCACTGCTGTGCTATGCCGACGGCGAGCGTCGTTACATCATCGCTCCCCGTGGCCTGGAAGTCGGCGCTACGCTGATGTCCGGTCAGGACGCCCCCATCCGTGCAGGCAACACCCTGCCCATTCGCAACATCCCGGTCGGTGCAACCATTCACTGCATCGAGATGCTGCCTGGCAAGGGTGCGCAGATCGCACGTTCCGCAGGCGCTTCGGCTGTTCTGCTGGCTCGCGAAGGCACCTACGCTCAGGTCCGCCTGCGCTCCGGTGAAGTCCGCCGCGTGCACATCGATTGCCGCGCCACCATTGGTGAAGTGGGCAACGAAGAGCACAGCCTGCGTCAAATCGGCAAGGCCGGTGCGATGCGTTGGCGCGGTGTGCGCCCGACCGTCCGCGGCGTGGCCATGAACCCGATCGATCACCCCCACGGTGGTGGTGAAGGCCGCACTGGCGAGGGCCGTGAGCCCGTCAGCCCGTGGGGTACGCCTGCCAAGGGCTATCGGACCCGTCGAAACAAGCGCACGGACAACATGATTGTCTCGCGTCGCAAGCGCAAGTAAGGGGCGAACACTATGTCACGTTCGATCAAGAAAGGCCCGTTCGTCGATGCGCATCTCCTGAACAAGGTTGATGCCGCCGTCGCAGGCAAAGATAAGAAGCCGATCAAGACCTGGTCGCGCCGTTCCACCATCCTGCCCGATTTCATTGGGCTGACCATTGCCGTCCATAACGGCCGCCAGCACGTTCCCGTGTACATCAACGAGAACATGGTCGGCCACAAGTTGGGCGAGTTCGCACTGACCCGTACGTTCAAGGGCCACGCTGCGGACAAGAAGTCCAAGAGGTAAGAGATGGAAACTACTGCAAATATCCGTGGTGTCCGTATCTCGGCTCAGAAGGCACGGCTTGTGGCGGACATGATCCGCGGCAAGACGGTCGCTCAGGCCCTGAACATCCTGGCTTTCACGCCCAAGAAGGCGGCGGGCATCCTGAAGAAGGCTCTCGAGTCCGCTATTGCCAACGCCGAGCACAACGACGGCGCCGATATCGATGAACTCCGTGTCACGACGATTCACGTCGACAAGGGTCAATCGTTGAAGCGTTTTTCCGCCCGTGCAAAAGGCCGCGGTAACCGTATCGAGAAGCAGACCTGCCACATTGTGGTCAAGGTCGGGGCTTAAGGAGTCACAATGGGACAGAAAATCCACCCGATTGGGTTCCGCCTCGCGGTCAACCGCAACTGGAGTTCACGCTGGTACGCCGATGACAAGGCCTTCGGCGGCATGCTCGGCGAAGACATCCGCGTACGCGAATACCTGAAGAAGAAGCTGAAGAACGCTTCGGTTGGCCGTGTGGTCATCGAGCGTCCGGCCAAGAACGCACGCATCACCATTTACTCGGCTCGTCCGGGCGTGGTGATCGGCAAGCGCGGCGAGGACATCGAGAACCTGAAGGCAGACCTGCAGCGCCTGATGGGCGTGCCTGTGCACGTCAACATCGAAGAGATCCGCAAGCCGGAAACCGACGCCCAGCTCATCGCTGACTCGATCGCCCAGCAACTCGAGAAGCGCATCATGTTCCGTCGCGCCATGAAGCGTGCGATGCAGAACGCCATGCGTCTCGGTGCCCAAGGCATCAAGATCATGAGCTCCGGCCGTCTGATCGGTATCGAGATTGCCCGTACCGAGTGGTATCGCGAAGGCCGTGTGCCCCTGCACACTCTGCGTGCCAGCATCGACTACGGTACGTCCGAAGCCCAGACGACCTACGGGATCATCGGTATCAAGGTTTGGGTCTACAAGGGCGATATGCTGCCTAACGGCGAAATGCCGCCCGAGGCAGCCGCTCCTCGCGATGAAGAGCGTCGTCCGCGTCGTGCACCTCGCGGTGAGCGCCCCGATGGCCGTCGTCCTGGCGGACGTGGTCGCGGCGGTCGCAAGCCTGATGCTGCGCCGGCGCCTGAAGGAGAATAAAACATGCTGCAACCGTCACGCAGAAAATATCGCAAAGAGCACAAGGGCCGCAATACCGGCCTGGCGACTCGCGGTGCACAGGTGTCGTTCGGTGAGTTCGGTCTCAAGGCGACCGGCCGTGGCCGCCTGACCGCTCGCCAGATCGAGTCTGCTCGTCGTGCGATCAACCGTCACATCAAGCGCGGTGGCCGTATCTGGATCCGTGTGTTCCCCGACAAGCCGATTTCGCAGAAGCCTGCTGAAGTCCGTATGGGTAACGGCAAGGGTAATCCGGAATTCTGGGTCGCCGAAATTCAACCCGGCAAGGTGCTGTATGAAATGGAGGGCGTGAGCGAGGAAATGGCTCGCGAAGCGTTCCGCCTGGCCGCCGCCAAGCTGCCGATCAGCACGACCTTCGTGTCGCGCCACATCGGTGCCTAAGGAGACGTCATGAAAGCCAGCGAACTCCGTTCCAAAGACGCCAGCGAGCTCTCCAAAGAGCTCGAAAGCCTGCTGA
>JAJUGH010000097.1 GCA_029268265.1 Alcaligenaceae bacterium
CATCGACAACGAAGCCATCCGCAAGGTCTACCTCGGCAAAAACTTTCGGATGTAGTGGTGCGCCGGGCTGGCGCATCTGCCACCGACATGCGGGCGCTGGCGCGCGTGCGTCTGCATCCGCCGAGTGCTCATTCCCGGTGAGCATGCCTCATAGAGAGCTTCCAGTCACCTACACCACCGTAACGTCATGCGGGGCAACCTGGCGTGCGGCCGGTGCGTCCGCGGCGGCGGAATCCGAGGTCGCCGCGGGGGCGCCGCCGGGCGGAGAGGCAAGGCCGCTGCTGTTCGACCGCGACGGGTGTTCGCGGCCCGGGGGGCCGCGGACCGCGGGAGTTCAGCGGCCGCTCCGGTCGGCCTCGCACACGAGGGTAGCCCGCAGGGCCGACATCGCTTGCCGCGGCGGACCACCGGCCGCGCGCCCTTAAGAACCCAAACGATTTTGCCACCACGGGCAAATCTGCAGGCGACGGGCTAGACGCACCTCACACAGACCCGGCCAGGCACGCCCCATGCCCCTTCCAGGCATCCACCACCCACCACTGTAAACCGGATCACCCCCCGCCCGAAACCCCCATTTCGCGGGCGCTTGACCGCAATCATCCAGCGCTTTCGGACGGCTTGATTTCGCGGCTCCACGCGATACACTGAACCCATCATCAAACTGAAATCAGGAGGTCATCAACGAGTAAACATCGGCGCCTTTTGCGCCACACAAACCCCTAACATGTAGGAGCGTTTATATGAACCTGAGCATCACTGGACGTCATTTGGATATCACTCCGGCTATCCGCGAGTACGCGGCGAGCAAAATGGGACGCATCGGTCGCCATTTCGACAACGTCATCGACACGCAGGTCATGCTCTCCGTGGAAAAGCTTCAACACACCGCCGAGGTCACAGTACGCCTCCCCGGCAAGGATCTGCACTGCGAAGCCAGGGATGAAAACCTTTATGCATCCATCGATCTTCTCGCAGACAAGATCGATCGCCAGGTCCTCAAATACAAGACCAAGCTCCAGAACCACGCTCACGAGCCCGTAAAACGGCAGGAAGTGCCCGCTGAATAATCCAGCGTCGTTGCATACCTGATCCGAACACAAAGGCCTCGAACGACCTCGTTCGGGGCCTGGGTTTTTTGGGCGCCGATTCCTCGCCGTATTCGCGCCGCAACGCTCACCGGAAGGTGCTTTGTATGTTGCAGAGCAATAAACATATAATGGGCCGCATGAACCTCATGTCGCGAATTCTGCCGCCCTCGAATGTGGTACTGGACCTTGCCGTCACGAGCAAAAAGCGCGCATTCGAACAAGCCGGCCTTCTTTTCGAAAACCACAACGGTATTGCACGCACAGCGGTTTTCCAGAGCCTGATCGCGCGTGAGCGCCTGGGGTCCACCGCCCTGGGTCATCAAGTGGCCGTTCCGCACGGGCGCATCAAGAATCTGAAGGAGCCCTGCGCGGCATTCATCCGCCTCACCGAACCGGTACGCTTTGATACGACCGATGGGCGTGCCGCGAATCTGCTGTTCATTCTGCTGGTGCCCGAGACCGCCACCCAGACACACCTGGAGCTGCTGGCCGAGATCGCGCGGCTCATGTCTGACGCTCATGTCCGGCATGCCCTCGCGTCGGAAACCGACCCCGCGGTCGTGCACCAGCTACTTACAACGCCTCCTGCCCAGGAATAGCGGCATGCTGACGCTGCAAGAGCTCGTTGCCGATAACGCGAACAACATCAAGTTCACATGGCTCGCGGGCGAGCAAGCGGCGGATCAGCCCATCACGAACAATCTCGGCCGCGCCGGCGCGGACCTGGTCGGCCACCTGAACCTCATCCATCCCTCGCGCGTGCAGGTGTTGGGTGCCGAAGAGCTCGCCTACTACACCAACTTCGACGCACAACGGCGGCAGCATCTGCTGGAAGAACTGCTGGCCGGCGGCGTGCCCGCCATCTTCGTGGCAGAGGGCCTGCAGGCGCCAGACGGCTTGCGCCAATTCTGCGAAGCCAATTCCATTCCCCTGCTCTCCACCCATATCGATGCGGCGCAACTGATCGACCTGTTGCGCATCTACCTGGGCAAGCGGCTCGCCCCCAAGACGTTGATGCACGGCGTCTTCCTCGATGTGCTGGGCGTGGGCGTGCTGATTACCGGCGAATCGGGGCTCGGGAAGAGCGAACTGGCGCTGGAGCTCATATCGCGGGGCCATGGCCTTGTGGCGGATGATGCCGTTGAGCTTTCGCGCATCGCGCCCAGCATCGTGGAAGGACACTGTCCTCAGCTGCTGCAGAATCTGCTGGAAGTCCGTGGGCTGGGCCTGCTGGACATCCGTACCATATTTGGCGAGACCTCGGTCCGCCGGAAGATGAAGCTCAGCCTGATGGTGCACCTGATACGCTCCACGCCGGAAAGCTTCGAACGCCTTCCCGTACAGGATCAGACCGAAGACGTGCTCGGTGTGCCCATCCGCCGCGTCATGCTGCAGGTGGCGGCCGGCCGCAACCTAGCCGTTCTGGTGGAAGCAGCCGTACGCAACACCATCTTGTCGCTGCGCGGCATCGACACCATGGGCGAATTCATTGAACGCCAGGCCCTCGCCATCATGGAGAACAGTCGCAAAGAGTAGGCACTTTTGCCTGCTGCGCTTTGATACCATAGTGCGCTGGTCGGCCGAACGTCGTAGACCGCACCCCACTGAAGGCTCAGCATGCACAATATTGTCCTCATCACTGGCATATCGGGCTCCGGCAAATCAGTTGCCTTGCGCCTGCTTGAAGACGCCGGCTACACCTGCGTCGATAATCTGCCGGTGCGCTTCCTTCAGGAATTCATTGCCAGCACGCGCAACCAGGGCGTGGAGCGTGTGGCCGTGGCCATTGACGTACGCACGGTGGGCGAGCTCGATGAACTCCCGCCGGTTATCCAGGAAATGCGCTCCCAGGGCATCGTGTTCCGGGTGATTTTCCTGGACGCCAACGATCACACGCTGCGCCAACGGTATTCGGAATCGCGCCGCCGGCATCCGCTCACGGATCGCCTGGCGCTACAACGTGGACACACGCCTTCGCTTCAGGAATGCATCGACGCCGAACGCGACATGCTGGCGCCATTGCGGGAACAGGAACACACCATCGACACGTCGGGGCTCACCCCCGGTCAACTGCGGGCATGGGTACGCGACCTGGTCCAGGCCGACCGCGCCCCGGTGGTGCTCACCTTCGAATCCTTCGCCTACAAGCGCGGTGTGCCCGGCGACGCCGACCTGGTGTTCGACGTTCGCTGCCTGCCGAATCCGCATTACGACGAAGCCCTGCGCCCCTTCACCGGGCGCGACGCGCCGGTGGCGAAATGGCTGTCGCAGTTCGGCAGCGTGGAAGCCATGATCACCGACATCTCGGGCTACATCCAGCGCTGGTTGCCGCTATACATGCAGGACACCCGCAACTACCTGACTGTGGCCATCGGCTGCACGGGTGGCAAGCATCGCTCGGTCTACATTACCGAAGAGCTGGCACGCCGCTTTGCCGAGCATGCGCCGCTCATCCGCCATCGCAACCAGCCTCCTCCGGAACTTCCATGAAGACGACCGTTGAGCCATGACGAGATTCCGCCAGACTCGATACTCCACCTTTCCGCTGCACATGGACGCCGCCCGCCTGCGAGCCCTGTTCGTCCTGCTTTTGATCGCCGTGATGATCGCCGGCTGCGGCTCACCCCGTAAGAGCGGCGGCTCAGGCCCCGCCACGCGGGGAGGCGGCTACTACATGGACGACGGACCAGGCGACGACATCCCCCCGGGCATTGAGAACATTCCGGATGCGGTACCGCGCATCGAACCGCACAACCCGGCCAACTTCCGCCCGTACAAGGTGATGGGCCAGCGCTTCGTACCGGTTTCGGCCACCACCCCGTTGCGCCAGCGTGGCGTGGCCTCGTGGTACGGCAAGAAGTTTCATAGCCAGAAGACCGCCAACGGTGAAACCTACGACATGTACGCCATGAGCGCGGCGCATCCCACCCTGCCATTACCCAGTTACGCCAGGGTGACGCACGTGAAGAACGGCCGCTCCGTCATTGTGCGGGTGAACGATCGTGGCCCGTTCCTGCACGGACGCGTTATCGATCTCTCTTACGCCGCCGCCGCCAAACTGGGCATCATTGGCCGCGGTAGCGACGTGGTGGAGGTGGAAGCCATCACCCACGCGGACATACGCAAGGGCGGATACAACGTGGCGGCCGCGCCGAAGGCGGCTGCTCCAGCGCCCGCCCCGGTGCCCAGGCCGCCGGCGCCCCCTGCCGCGCCGCCTGCGCACGCAACTGCACCCGCCGCGCAACCCATCGCAGTAGCCACCGCCACCCCGACACCTGATGCCTTGTCGGTACTGTCAACCGCAACCGCCGATGCGTCACCGAACAGCCAGGCATCTTCATCGGCCACCCCGACGCCCACTGTCACGGAAGAAGCCGCGGATGGCATCTTCCTGCAGTTTGGCGCATTCGCCAGCTACATCTCAGCGGACAGGCTTGCCAACCAGCTCAACGGTGATATCGCTCAGGTGGAACATCGCGACGTGCATGTCGACAGCCACAGTGATTTGCATCGCGTGCGCATCGGGCCCTATCCGAGCCGCACGGCTGCCGTAAACGCTGCCGTACGCATCCAGGAGGCCACCGGCATGCGGCCTACGCTGGCACAACGCTAGAAGCCGGCCGCATCACTCTGCCGCATCGACCTCAGGAATTCCGGCCACTGCGCTCCAGCGCCAGCGCGTAAAGCGCATCACGTGGCGCGCCGCTGACTTTGGCGGCCACCTTGACGGCATCCCGCAACGACAGCGTCTCCAGCAGGGCCTCGAGCAGCGCTACGGCTTGGCCGTCGACCGCCTCGCCCTCATCAACCCGCGGCGCCTCATGAACGATGAGGACGAATTCCCCCTGCTGACGCTGCGCGCCGTCAGCCAGAGCCTCCACCGCCCGCTGCAAGGTCATCGTGTCGATCTGCTCGAAGCGCTTCGTCAGTTCCCGTGCAATGGTCAGCTCGCGCTCGGGGCCGCACACCGCCAATAGGTCCTCAACCGTAGCCTGGATGCGATGTGGAGATTCGAACATGACGATGGGCGCCGCCACGGCGCCCCAACCCTGCAGCCATTTGCGGCGAGCGCCCTGCTTGGCAGGGGGAAAGCCCGCAAAGACAAAGGCGGGGTTTTCGTCGGATGTGGCGCCACTGGCCATCAGCGCTGTGATCACCGCACTGGCGCCCGGCACAGGCACCACACGGAAACCCGCTTCGCGAACGGCACGCACGATGCGCGCGCCCGGATCGCTCACGGCAGGCGCGCCCGCGTCCGAAACCAGCGCCACTCGCTCCCCCGCCTCCAGCCTTTGAACGATGGCTGCAGCGGCGGCCGCCTCATTATGGCGATGGGCAGCCATGAGCGGCGTGCCGATATCCCAGGCGTCCAGCAACGCACGGCTGGAACGGGTGTCTTCGGCGGCAATCACATCGCAGCGACGCAGGGCTTCGCAGGCCCGCAGACCCAGGTCGCCGAGATTGCCGATGGGCGTCGCCACGACGTAGAGGGTCGATGCGGGCCAATGCTGCTCAGCCACCCGGTCGGCGAGACGTTTCCATGCCAGGGGGGCTTCCGTAAGCGAGGTGCTGTCGTTCATACTTGGATTCCTGCATTGCCGGCCAATTGCATGGCACCTTCACCCACACAAAGCTTCGGGAGTCTGTCCGAAAATCGAGCCGCCCTCTGGCTTCAGGGGCAAGGTCTGATCGTTCTCGAACGGAATCTGTCTTGTCGCGCCGGCGAAATCGATCTCGTGGCACGTGACGGATCGGTACTGGTGTTCGTGGAAGTGCGATATCGCGGCTCTCAGAGCCACGGTGGTGCCGCCGCCAGTGTAAACCGCCGAAAACAACAACGCTTGCTGCGCGCCGCACGCTATTTTCTTCCCGGACTCACCCGTCGGCACTTCGCGGGCCGGGCGCCCGCCTGCCGCTTCGACGTCGTTTGTATCGGCAGAGACGGACTGCAATGGATACGCCATGCCTTCACCGAATGAACCCACATGAAACCCACCCGAAAAGTGAGATAATCGGCGCTATGGATTTGACCGCACACATGACGTCGCACTTCGACGACGCCGTCGACACCTTCAAAGCCAGCGCCCGCGAGCTGGCGGAACCGCTGTCCGTAGCGGTGGAGCTGCTCTTCGGCGCACTTGCAAACAACTGCAAGATTCTGGCCTGCGGCAATGGCGGCTCAGCCGCCGACGCCCAGCATTTCATCGCCGAACTGGTCGGCCGATTCGAGCGTGATCGCCTCCCCTTGGCCGGTGTCGCCCTGAACACCGACACGTCCATACTCACGGCGGTCGGCAACGATTACGGCTTCAACGCCATATTCGAGCGCCAGGTCAACGCGCTGGGCCAGCCCGGCGACGTACTGGTGGCAATCTCCACCAGCGGCAACTCTCCCAACGTCATCAAGGCCATCGAAGCCGCGCACGACCGCGAGATGACCGTCATCGCGCTCACCGGCAAGGGCGGTGGCGAAATCGGCCGCATGCTCATGGAGACCGACATCCACCTGTGCGTCCCCCACGACCGCACCATGCGCATCCAGGAAGTACACATCCTGTTGTTGCATGCGCTATGCGACGGCATCGACGCCCTGCTTCTCGGAGACACGCTTTGAACACACGCCGCACCCGCTCCCGCCGCCTTTTCTTTACCGGCCTGGCTCTGGCAGGCCTTACGGCCCTGACCGCCTGCGGTCCGCTGGTGGTGGGTGGCACGGCCGCCACCACCGCCCTGGTCGCCACCGACCGTCGCACGGCGGGCGAGCAGGTCGAAGACCAGGCTATCGAGATGAAGGTCGCATCGGAAATGCGCCGCCTGTTCCCCGACACCACCAATCTGCGCATCAATGCGCATTCCTATGCAGGCCAGGTGCTGTTGCTGGGTGATGTCCCCAACGAACAGATCAAGCAACAGGCCGGTCAGGCAGCGCAAGGCGTGGAAAAGGTCGTGCGCGTCATCAACGAATTGCGCGTGGGCGATGTCACCCCCGCAAGCGTGCGTACCAATGACACGTGGCTGACGTCCAAGGTGCGCACCGCGCTCATCAATACCAAGGAAGTCCCTTCCCTCACCATCAACGTCACCACGGAACGCGGCATTGTCTACCTGATGGGCCGCGTCACAGACGCCGAAGGCACTCGCGCAGGCATCGCGGCTTCGGGTGTTTCCGGGGTGAACAAGGTAGTAAAATTGTTCGAGATCGTCTCGCCCCAAAGCGTGCAACAGAGCCCATCCGGCGGCCAGCAAGCCGCACCCGTTGAGGCTCGCGACTCCACACTGAACAACACCGGTGCCGCCACCGATACGGGCGGCGCCCAAGCCATGCCTGTCCAATGAAGAAGATTCTCATCGCCATCGTCGCCGTCGCTGCGGTCGCGGGCGTTGCCTTTTGGCAGCTGCCCGACTCCGCCAAGACGGCGCCTGAAGTCCGTTTCACCACCCTCGAAGGTGAGCAGTTCACGACGGAAGACCTCCGCGGCAAGGTCGTTCTCGTCAAGTTCTGGGCCACTAGCTGCGTGACCTGCGTTGCGCAGATGCCCGACAACATCGAGAACTACAACGCCCTGAAAGACCGGGGTTACGACACCATCGCTGTTGCCATGCAATACGACCCGCCCAACTACGTGAAGAATTTCGCCGAATCGCGCGAGCTTCCGTTCAAGGTGGTGGTCGACGCCACGGGCGATATCGCTCAGGCTTTCGGCGACGTGCGCCTTACGCCTACCGCCTTCCTCATCGATCGGGAAGGCAACATCATTCGGCGCTATCTTGGCAATTACGACAAGGAATCCTTCCTCGCCACCGTGAACAAGGCTTTGGGCTGATCAAGACATGACCGACAACACCGATTCCCACTACTCCGCGACCATCAAGGCTGCCGTTCTGTCGGAAGCGTTGCCATACATCCGGCGCTTCCACGGCAAGACCGTCGTCATCAAGTACGGCGGCAACGCCATGACGGAAGACCACCTGCAGCGCAGCTTCGCGCACGACGTCGTGTTGCTGAAGCTGGTGGGCATCAACCCCATCGTTGTGCATGGCGGCGGCCCGCAGATCAATGCCGCGCTCAAGCGTATCGGCAAGGAAGGCACGTTCATCCAGGGCATGCGAGTCACCGACGCCGAAACGATGGAAGTCGTGGAGTGGGTGCTGGGCGGCCAGGTGCAGCAAGACATCGTCATGATGATCAATGAGGCCGGCGGCAAGGCCGTAGGCCTGACGGGCAAGGACGGTTGCCTGATCCGCGCACGCAAGAAACTCATGGACGACCCCGAGCATCCTGGTGAGAGCCTCGATATCGGCTTCGTGGGCGACATCACCGAGGTGGAGCCTGCGGTGGTCAAGGCGCTGCAAGACGACCAGTTCATCCCCGTCATTTCGTCCATTGGCTATAACGAAGACGACGGCCAGGCCTACAACATCAATGCGGATGTCGTTGCCGGCAAGATGGCCGAAGTGCTGGGCGCTGAAAAGCTCGTCATGCTGACCAACACCCCGGGTGTGCTGGACAAGAACGGCGAACTCCTGCGCGAGCTTTCGGCCGACACGATCGACGCACTGTTTGCTGACGGCACCATCTCCGGCGGTATGCTGCCGAAAATCTCTTCTGCACTTGATGCCGCGCGCAACGGCGTGAATTCGGTACACGTGGTCGACGGCCGCGTTCCCCACTGTGTGCTGCTGGAGATCCTGACCGACCAGGGCGTCGGCACCATGATCACCTCGCAGTAAGGGCATGCCGCCACTGCGAAGCCCCGTCGCATTGCCCCGGCCGCGCACGCGCGCCGGTTTGGCGGGGCCGCAGAGCGATCTGGTGTGGCTGTTCGACCTCGACAACACGCTGCACGATTGCTCGCGCAATATCTTCGGCGCCATCGACAGCGCCATGTCCGACGTCATGATGCAATGGCTGCAGCTCGATCGGCAAAACGCCGACAGGCTGCGCAAGGACTACTGGCGCCGCTATGGCGCCACGGCCATCGGCCTGGAACGCCATCATGGCATCCGCGCGTCTGAATTTCTGGAAGCGAGTCATGACTTCGACGTCGCCCCACTGGTGCATGCTGAGACTGGCATCGCACGTAAATTCGCCAGCCTGCCGGGACGCAAAATCCTGCTTACGAACGCGCCGCAGCGCTATGCGCGCGACGTATTGAAAACCCTGGGCATCCTGCATCACTTCGAGGCGCTGTGGGCAATCGACCATATGCGCCTGCAGGGCCGCATCCGCTGTAAGCCATCGGTGGCCATGCTCAGGCAACTGCTGGCACGGCTGCGGGTGCCTGCACACCGCGTCATACTGGTGGATGACACCCTGGCCAACCTGCGCAGCGCCCGTGCGGTGGGCATACGCACGGTGCTGTCTCACCACCCCGGCACACCGCACAACGCGCGGCACCACGGCCGCAGCGCCTACGTGGACATGCGGGTCAACAGGATCGGACATCTTTTGACCGCACGCCGCAGCAACGGCCTACCGTTCCTTGCCGGCGCGTAGGCTAGGCCGCTGTAGATCAATCGCCCGGATCGAGGTCTGGACGCGGTGGCGGCCATGCCCG
>JAJUGH010000098.1 GCA_029268265.1 Alcaligenaceae bacterium
CGCAAGGTTTTGCCCACCGCATCTGCGCCGGCCGCCGCGTTCAAGCTGTTCGCGTTGAAGGAAATGTTGAGCGCCTGAACGGCGCCGCTACCTGCTGCAGCTCAGCCGGCCTTGATGTTGCGGCTGGTTTTGCCGGTGTGGCGCTTGCGCCCGCTGGCATCGTAGATGTCGCCGGCGCCGGTCAGGCTACGCAGCGTATCCAGCGTGCGCTGGTTGTGGTCGAGAAAAACTTCGATGATGCTGCCGTTCGCTTCATTGAGCGTACGGGCTTGTTCCGAGGCCTCGATCAGGCGCAGTCTGGCTTCGGCTACTTCAGGAAACGATTCGGCGGCGGCACGCAGGCCGGCGCCGTCAGTTTCGAACCCCATGGATTCAAGCACGGCATTGCGCTTGGCAGCAGCCGCTGTCAGGGCGTCTGCTGCGGAGTTTTTCTTTGTCGTGGTCTCGGCCAGCGCAGCTTCCGCGGCGCCGTCTTCCAGCACCTTTGCCTCATGGTTCAGTATGGCCAGAAAGCCGTCTACCAGCTCGATTTCTTGTTCCAGACAGGCTTGCAGTTGTGAGGCGGAGGAATTCATGTTGCGCAGAAAGGGAAGCGACGGCCCGCTGTGTGGGCCGGCGGTTTACTTCAGGAGTTCGCGGGCGCTGGCAATGAGTTTGTCGGCGATGCGGCTGGTGTCGATCTTGAGATTGCCCGATGCAATGGCATTGCGCAATTCCTGCACCTTGGCGACGTCAATGTCGTGTTCGCCGTTCTGCAGACCGGCCAGATGGCGGGCCGCGGGGCTGAGGTCAACCGCAGCAGCCTTGCCACCACCGGCCGCTGCCGAATTCCCGCCTGCATTGCGGGCGCTGCGGGTGGCCGCGACGCTGCTTGCGAGCTGGGTTTTGAGCGAGTTCGATGTGATTTTCAAGGCACTCTCCGGTGTATGTGCGGCGTAATACTGGTTACTGTACTTCTTAACGGCAACGGCTGGACAGCCTTTAGGGCCGGCGCGGGCGGATTTACATCATGACACGAACGGTCGTGTTGTTCACCACCGTGCCGCTCACCACCTGGCCTGAACTGGTGCGCACCTGAATCATGCTGCCGGGCGCGCCGCCTTCCAGGGCGACCCCTTCGCCCGTGGCCACGAATCCCAGCCCTCGCGCTTCGGTTCTGACCGGCTGACCCCGAACAATGGAATCGGGATCGCGCAGGGCATTGCTGCGCACCGTGGTGCCCGCGTTCATGCGTTGCTCGGCGATGTACCCGACGATCTGGGAAGGATCCATGACGACACCGCGCGGCAGCCGCAGCAGGTCGCCTTCGCGCGCCGCCAGGTCATCCATTGAAAGCACCTCGCCGGCATCGATCCGGCGATTCGTCACGTAGAAGTAGCCCTGTACGCTCACACCGGCCTGTACGTGCAGGGTCCATGGCTGGGGCGCCAGGCATCTGACGCCGACGGTCATGCGCGAGCGCAGCTGAGGATTGGTCAGGAATGTTTCAAGGTGATCGCACGCCGCCTGATTGGTGATGCGCGGAGGAGTCACCACGACGCTGGGCGTACCCGGGACATTCTGCGCCTGCGCGAGCAGGAAATCTTCGACTTCGGCCGTGATGATTTCAGGGCTCTGGAGCGCAGCCTGCGCACCGACTTTCAACGGCATGCCGGCGAGTAAGGGGACGGCGGCGAAGACGACAGCCGGTAGGTTCATATGGCGCATGCAAGCATTCTATAAACAGGGTGGGCGAAGCAAGAAGGGAATTGGATGAAAAATGCCAGTCTATTTCGAACTTTGTCAGACGGTACACAACGTTACTATCCTTGCCATATAGCGGTGAAAAGTTGTACCCGCCTTCGGGCGTAGGTCAAACAAGGTAAGGCATATGTTCGATCGCATCGGCGAAAACTTCCAGTTCAACCAGACGGCTCTCTCCTTGCGCCAGCAGCGTCAGGAAGTGCTGGCGGCAAACATCGCCAACGCGGATACGCCGCACTTCAAGGCACGCGATTTCGATTTTAACAAGGCCCTGCAGGACGCCTTGGGCGGAGGCGGCAGCATGACGCTGCCCGCCACCGAACTGAATCTGACTTCCACGCGGCATATCCCCGCCAAGGCGGATACTCGCGCCACGGCCGAGCTGCTGTATCGCCAGCCGTTCCAGCCCAGCCTCGATGGCAACACGGTGGATATGGATGTCGAGCGCGTCCAGTTCGCCGACAACACGGCGCGCTATCAGGCTGACCTTTCCATCATTTCCGCCCGGCTCAAGTCGATCCGGTCGGTCTTCGAACAATAAGCAGGCGCGTCAATGTCCAATTTCACCATTTTCTCGATTGCTGGCTCGGCGCTGACGGCGCAGTCCCAGCGCATGAACGTGGCGGCTAGCAATCTGGCTAACGCCGAAAGCGTGGCGGGCCCGGATGGCCAGCCTTATAAGGCGCGCCAGGTCGTATTTCAGATGCAACCCGTGGCCGGCCAAGGGCACGTACAGGCCGTCGGCGGGGTGAAGGTCAGCCAGGTAGTGGAAAGCAGCGCACCTCACCGTATGGAATACAGCCCGGGCCATCCTCTGGCCAATGAAAACGGCTATGTCGTGAAACCGAATGTCGATGTGGTGGCCGAAACGGTCAACATGATCTCGGCCTCGCGTTCTTACCAGGCCAACGTAGAGGTCATCAACACTGCCAAATCGTTGATGAACCGTACGCTCACCATCGGCCAGTAAGGCCGCGCAACCCTTAATTCGAACGGAGCAATTGCGTGACGACCGTCAACAGTGCCACCGCATCTGCAGCAAGCAATCTGGCCACCACCGAAAGCATGCTGGCCGATACCCACGACCGTTTCCTGACGCTGCTGATCACTCAGCTGCAGAATCAGGATCCGCTCAATCCCATGGACAACGAGCAGATCACCTCGCAGGTGGCGCAGTTGTCCACGGTGACGGGCATCAATCAGCTCAACCAGACCCTGCTGGCTCTCTCGGGCCAGCTTGACGTTTCACAATCCATGCAGGCGGTGGGGCTCATCGGGAAGGAGATTCTCGTTCCCGGTACCAAGATTTCTGTGGGTACGGGCGAGCAGGGCACCCAGGTCACGCATTTCGGCATGGAGCTGCTTTCCGGTGCTTCGAAGGTTACGGTCAATATTGCCGACAACTCCGGCAAGGTCGTGCGCACCATGGAGCTCGACCAGCATGCGGCCGGCGTGCATTCCATCAAATGGGATGGTCTGGACAACACGGGTGTGACGGTGCCGGATGGTGCATACACGGTTCAGGTGACGGCATCCGATGCCACCGGCGCGCCGGTTTCAGTCGGTTCGCTCACATCCGGCCGCGTTTCCAGTGTGGCTTCGTCGGGCAATGGTGTGCAGCTCGATCTCGGCCTGGCAGGCACTTTCCTGCTTTCGGACGTACGCAAGATCATGTGATCCGCGCCGCGCCGCCTGTTGTAGCGGGGCGTGGCACCACAAACAAACATTAAACAGATACGAGGTTGAATCATGGGTTTCGGACAAGGACTCAGCGGTCTCAAGGGCGCAGCCCAAAAGCTCGACGTCATCGGCAACAACATTGCCAACTCCGGCACCGTGGGTTTCAAGTCTTCCACGGTTTCCTTTGCCGACGTGTACGCCAACTCCCGCGTGGGCCTGGGTACGCAGGTCGCGGCGGTGAACCAGAATTTCTCCATCGGGACCATCAGCAACACCGGCGGCCAGTTCGACATGGCCATTGACGGCGACCGCGGCATGTTCCGCGTGACCGACCAGAGCGGCCAGGTGATGTACACCCGTAACGGCGAGTTTTCCGTGAACAAGGAAGGCTACCTGGTGAACCCGCAGGGCTATTACCTGACGGGCTACGTCGGTGAGTCGACTACGCCGGAGCGCATCCGGGTTCCTTACGGCAATATCGCGCCGCAGGCGACGTCCACGATGTCGCTGGAGGCCAACTTCAATGCCAACTCGCCGGCAGTGCCTGTGGATGCGGCAGAACAGCTCGGAGTGCTGCGGGATACAGACAATGGCGTTGATTATCACTTCCGGATGAATGGTGATACCTATGAATGGGTGGATGACGCCGGCAATCCGACGGCCGCTCCCACTGGTCCCATTACCAGTAATGGGGTCACGATCAATTTCGACGCATCCGGTCAGCCGACCGGATCGCTCGACGGCGCGCAATTGACTGCTTACGTCCCTGCGGTTGTAGGCATGGACTTCGACCCGACCGTCCCCGGTTCCTTCACCCACGTGCTCCCGATGACGGTGTACGACTCCCTCGGTAATTCGCACCAGCTCACGCAGTACTTCGTGAAACGCGATCCGGTGGCGGGTCCGCCTGCGGAGTCCGTCTGGGACGTCCATTATCTGGTGGACGGCAACGAGGTAACCCCGACTCCTGCGCCCCAACTGCGCTTCGATGAGGGCGGACGTTTGACCGCTCCGACGGCGCCCTTCACGTTGAACATACCGCTTGCCGGCGGAACGTCCCCGGCTGAGCCATTGGCGATCTCCGTGGATTACGCCGGTTCCACGCAGTTCGGTGGCGAATTCAAGCCTGACTATCTGCAGAACGGTTACGCCACGGGCGAATACTCCAGCCTGACGTTTGCCTCCGACGGCTCCATCGTTGCCAGCTATACCAACGGCGAAGTGATGAACACCGGCACGCTGGCGCTGGCTCACTTCAATAACCTGCAAGGCATGAAGCCGGTGGGTGGCAACGCCTGGATCGAGACGGCCGAGTCCGGCCCCGCGATTCTGGGTACGCCCGGAAGCATGGGCTTCTCCACCATCAAGGGCCAGGCACTGGAAGAGTCGAACGTCGACATGGGCACCGAGCTGGTGAACATGATCATCACGCAGCGTGTGTATCAGGCCAACGCCCAGACCATCACCACGCAGAGCGAGATGATGCAGACACTCATCAACATCCGATAGGTCGTTGAATGGATCGCATCGTCTATACGGCGGCGGGCGGCGCCGCCCGGGTGCTGGAACACCAGTCGGTGGTCAGTAACAACCTGGCCAACGTGAGCACGGCGGGTTTCCGTGAGGAACTCGCCATCTACCGCGCCGTGCCGCTGCAAGGGCATAACAGCCTGCCCACACGGGTGAGCTCGGCCACGGCCAGCACCGCCAGCAGCTTCCAGCCCGGAAGCATGATGGAAACGGGCCATGCGCTGGACCTCGCCATTCGTGGCGAAGGTTGGTTTGCCGTACAGACGCCGGATGGCGAAGCCTACACGCGTGCCGGCGAGTTCGGCGTCAACAACGAGAACCTGCTCGTCACGCAGTCCGGCATGCCGGTGTTGTCCGTCGACAACGCGCCCATCGAGATTCCTGAGCGCGGCACCGTCACGTTCTCCGACGACGGTCAGATCAGCGTGATCGGCGCGGGCGACAACCCGAATGACGTGCAGAACATCGGGCAGGTGAAGCTGGTGAACCCACCAGCCGAGACGATGCAACGCGGTGAAGACGGCCTGTTTCGGCTGGCAGGCGGCGAAGCCGCTCCTGCAGACGAAACGCTGCGCATGGTTTCCGGCTTCGTGGAACGCAGCAATGTGAATCCGGCAGACGCCATGGTCAGCATGATCGCCAATGCGCGCCTGTTCGAGATGCAGATGCAGGTCATTCAGCAGGCCAACACGAACGCGGAACGTGCCAACGGCATTCTTTCCGCGCAATAAACGAAATACGCTAGACAACGCCCGCAGGGCGTAACAGGAAACCGGACATGATTCGCTCCCTCTGGATTGGCAAGACTGGCCTTGAAACGCAGCAGACCAATCTTGACGTCATCTCGAACAACTTGGCCAACGTCAGCACGGCGGGCTTCAAGCGCACGCGAGCCGTCTTCGAAGATCTGATGTACCAGACCATCCGCCAGACGGGCGCCCAGGTGGGTGCCGCCAACCAGCTGCCTTCGGGTCTGCAGGTCGGTACCGGTGTGCGCACCGTTGCCACCGAGCGCATTCATACGCAGGGCAATCTGCAGAACACCGGCAACAGCCTGGATATCGCGATCCAGGGCAAGGGCTTTCTGGAAGTCGAGCTGCCGGACGGCACGTTCGGCTATACCCGCGACGGCAGTCTTCAGGTCGACCAGAATGGCCAGATCGTGACCGCCGGCGGGTATGTGGTGCAGCCCCCCATCAATATTCCCGACAACGCGCTGACCGTCACCATTGGCCGTGACGGCACGGTGTCGGTCACCCAGGCAGGTGCCGCGGGCACCAACGTGGAAATCGGCCAGATCCAGCTTGCCACGTTCATCAACCCCACCGGCCTGCACAGCATGGGTGAGAACCTTTACCTGGAGTCGGATGCTTCCGGTCCGGTGAACTACGCCCAGCCTGGCCTTGACGGTGCCGGCACCATCCTGCAGGAATACATCGAGACATCGAACGTCAACGTGGCCGAGGAACTGGTGAACATGATCACCACGCAGCGCGCCTATGAAATGAACAGCAAGTCCATCGAAACCTCCGATGCCATGCTGAACCGCCTGACACAGCTCTAATGCGCCCCTTGTTCCGCCGAATTGCTCTTTTCATGGTCGCAGCCGTTTTGGGCGGCTGCGCCATGATCCCGCCCGAGCCCATCGTGACCGGGCCGCTGACGGCGGAGCCGCCGTCGCCTTATGCCATGCCGCTTGCCGAGCCCAACGGTTCGATTTATCAGCCCACGGCTTACGGCAACTATCCCCTGTTCGAAGACCGCCGCCCCCGCAATGTGGGCGACATCGTCACCATCGTGATCCAGGAGCGCACCAACGCCCAGAAGCGGGTGGCGACCTCCACGGAGCGCGGCAGTGGCGCCACATTGGGCTGGGGAGCCGTACCGACGATCCTGCCGGGCAATGTAAGCCCGAACCAGGATTTCAACATCAGCGGCAGCAACAACATGGAAGGCGAGGGCGAAACCCGCGCCGACAATCTGTTCACCGGCACACTGACTACGACGGTGGTGGGTGTACTGCCCAACGGCAATCTGCAAATTGCGGGCGACAAGCAGATCGCCATCAACCGCGGCAGCGAATACTTGCGCTTCTCGGGTGTGGTGGATCCACGGTCGATCAGCGGCAGCAACACCGTGCCGTCGACTCAGGTGGCCGACGCCAAGATCGAATTCCGAAGCAAGGGTGTCATGGATGAAGTCCAGACCATGGGTTGGCTCCAGCGCTTCTTCCTGAATGTTTCACCGTTCTGACATGAGCAAGACCTCCACAAACTTCCGGCCCAATCTGTTTCTGCGTGCCGCTGTCGCCGTGATGCTGTGCGTGGGGGTGGTGTCACCCCTCAAGGCGGAGCGCATCAAGGACCTGGCCACCATCCAGGGCGTGCGCGCGAACCAGCTGGTGGGTTACGGGCTGGTCGTGGGTCTGGACGGCACAGGCGACCAGGTACGTCAGACGCCTTTCACCCAGCAGAGCCTCACCAACATGCTGTCGCAGCTGGGCATTACCGTGCCGCAGGGCACGAACATGCAGGTGCGCAACGTGGCGGCGGTGATGGTCACTGCCAATCTGCCGGCCTTCGCACAACCGGGCCAGACGGTGGATGTCGTGGTTTCCTCAATGGGTAATGCCAAAAGCTTGCGCGGTGGCACCTTGCTGATGACGCCGCTGAAAGGGGCCAATGGTCAGGTCTACGCCATCGCCCAGGGCAATATCCTGGTGGGCGGCGCGGGTGCCGAAGCCGGTGGATCCAGCGTCCAGGTCAACCAGTTGAACGGGGGCATCATCTCGAATGGGGCCATCGTGGAACGTTCCGTTCCAACGACTTACGCGCGTGATGGCGTCATCCGGCTGGAGCTGAATAATACGGACTTTGGCGCGACCCAAAGCGTCGTGGCGGCGCTGAACAGCCGTTTCGGAGACGGCACGGCCCGCGCCACGGATGGCCGCGTCGTTCAGCTGCGTGCGCCCGTCGACCCCGCCGCACAGGCTGCTTTCCTGTCGCAAGTGGAAAACGTCGATGTGCGTTTGCCGCCGGCCCGGGCCAAGGTGGTGATCAATGCGCGTACCGGCACTGTGGTGATGAACCGGACCGTGACCATTGACGAAGCCGCCATCGCTTACGGCAATCTTTCGGTGGTGATTAGCCGTGGGCTCGACGTGAATCAGCCCGATACCCCATTTGGGGGCGGCCAGACCGTGGTCACGCCAACGACGGATATCGAGATGCGCTCTGACCAAGGCAGCCTGCAGCGCATCAGCACGAGCGCCAATCTTTCAGAGGTGGTGCGTGCGCTGAACGCGCTTGGCGCGACGCCGCAGGATCTGCTGGCCATTCTTCAGAACCTGAAGAGCGCCGGTGCCTTGCGCGCCGACCTCGAGATCATCTGAGGCCGACATGTCGTTCACGCAATACACGCCTCGCCCTGGAACGTCGGATCGTGTGTCGGTATTCGACTTCGATTCCTTGCAACGGCTCAAGCGTCGCGTCAGTACGGTGGGCAACGGCAAGCAGCCGGACCCCTCGGACCTCACCAACGGCGTTACGGATGCCGAGCGCGAGGTGGCACAGCAGTTCGAGTCGCTATTCATTCAGCAGGTGCTGAAGCAGTCGCGGCAGGCGCCGATGTCCACCTTGCTGCAGTCCGATGGCACAAAGTTCGTACAGAGTCTGGCCGACCAGCAGGCCTCGCTTGAACTGGCCAAGCCGGGCGTAGGGCTGGCCGAGCGCATCCTGGACATGATCCGCAGCCAGCGTGGCAATCCGGATCCCCTGGCCGTCGCGCCCTTGCCCGAGCAGGTATCCGCCAGCCGGCTGCCGCATCTCCAGTCCAGCGTGGGCGAGAATCGCCGCGAAGTCGCCGGCTCGGTGGACGAGCTCATCACCATGTTGGGCGCCGCCAAGCGCGCCGCCGGCAAGGTGCACTCCGCCATTGAAGGCGCGCCGCGCCACATCAGTGATTTCGTGTCGCGCATGTCGGCGGCGGCCAAGGTGGCCGCGCAAGAGAGCGGGGTGCATGAGAAGCTGATTCTGAGCCAGGCCGCACTCGAGTCCGGCTGGGGCAAGCGCGAGATCATGCGTGAAGACGGTAGCACCAGCCATAACCTTTTTGGCATCAAGGCCGGCGCCAGCTGGAAGGGCGATGTGGTGCACGTCACCACCACCGAATACGTGGACGGCAAGCCCCGGAAGGTGAAGGAGCCGTTCCGCGCCTATGGCTCGTATGAAGAAGCATTTGCTGATTACGCGAAGCTGGTGGGCAATAGCAAGCGCTACGCGGACGTGGTGGGTGCGCCCAGCGCGGAAGTTGCGGCCCGAAGAATTCAGAAGGCCGGCTACGCAACCGACCCGGCCTACGCCGACAAGCTGATTTCCATCATGTCTTACTTCGATACCGGCAGGAAGATGCGCGGCTGATGCGCGCTAAATTTTTGCGTGCTACTGCCGTAAACCTGATGTATCTCCTGGTATTCGGGCGGCCCGCGCCACCCGCTTCAAAAGCGAAAACGTAATGAATCTTGCGAAATTGGGTCTCGGCG
>JAJUGH010000099.1 GCA_029268265.1 Alcaligenaceae bacterium
ATCCTGCAGGATGCCGACCTGGTCGCGATCAACGAACTGCTGACTGCGCCCGAATCTTCTTCAGAAGTGCAGTAGTCGAGCGCTCGAATTCGAAGGGAATCGCTACGGCGTCTCCACCCCAGCTCCTTACCGCCGCGGTCTCGGGCAGCTTCTCCATATCGTAGTCACCGCCTTTCACGATGAGCTCGGGGCGCAAGGCCTCGATCAACGCCTGCGGCGTGTCTTCATCGAACCACGTCACGATATCCACGCAGCCTAAAGCTGCCATCATCGCCAGGCGATCCTCCAGCACATTCAAGGGCCGATCATCGCCCTTGCCCAGACGGCGCACCGATGCATCGGTATTCAAAGCCACAACCAGCGTACTGCCCAGCTGCGCGGCCGCATCCAGATAGGTGGCGTGGCCACGGTGCAGGATGTCGAATACACCGTTGGTAAAGACCAAAGGACGCGCAATCGCTCCTTCTTCCAATTGAGTTCTGAGCGTGTCGGGATCGACGATCTTGGATTCGAAACGGGCGGACATATTGATGGACGACTCAGCGGATAAGAGCCCACACCGCTACACCGATTCCGACGGTTAGCACGGCGATGAGTAGCGCTAGCAGACGATTGGTTCGGCGCTGCACGTGGTACAGGTTCTGCAACACCAGGTAGGTGGCCGATCCCATGACCGGGCGATTCAGGCGGTCATGCACCAGCCTTGGAATGCGCGGCAGTAGCTGCGACCACTGGGACGCCTCTTTTTCGAGCTCACGCTTCAGCCCCTCCAGGCCGACGCGCTCGCGCATCCAGCGCTCCAGGTAAGGCTTGGCCGTCTGCCAGAGGTCGAGTGACGGGTCCAGCTCCCGGCCCATGCCTTCCACATTGAGCAGCGTCTTTTGCAGGAGCACCAGCTGTGGCTGGATCTCGACGTTGAATCGACGCGAGGTCTGGAACAGCCGCAAGAGCACCTGCCCCAACGAGATTTCCGACAACGGCCGATCAAAATACGGTTCGCACACGGCGCGCACGGCCCCTTCCAGCTCTTCCTCGCGGGTCGTGGGCGGAGCCCAACCCGACTCGATATGCAGCTGCGCCACGCGACGGTAATCGCGCCGGAAGAAGGCCAGGAAGTTCTGCGCCAGATAGTTCTTGTCGAACTCGGAGAGCGTGCCCACGATGCCGAAGTCCAGCGCGATGTAACGGCCCAGTGTCGCCGGCTCATCGGACACATAGATATTCCCGGGATGCATGTCGGCGTGGAAGAAACCGTCTGCGAATACCTGGGTGAAGAAGATCTCCACGCCGCTACGCGCCAGCGCCTTCGTGTCGACGCCCGCCTCCTTCAGCCTGTCAATATGGCTGATGGGAATCCCCCGCATCCACTCCATGGTGAAGACCGTGGTGGCGCAGTGTTCCCACACCACTTCGGGAACCATGAGCAGATCGGGCCGACCGCTCTCTTCGCTGAAATTCCGGCGCAGCTGACTGCAGTTAGAGGCCTCGCGAATGAGGTCGAGTTCATCGTGCAGGTACGTATGGAATTCGGCCACCACCTGCCGAGGCTTGAGACGGCGTGCGTCCGGCGAGAGCCGCTCCACCAACCCGGCCAGTATGCGCATGAGCGCCAGGTCTTTCTCCAGCACATCGCGCATGCCGGGCCGCAGAACCTTGACGGCCACCTCGCGGCCGTCGTGCAGCACGGCATAGTGAACCTGCGCAATCGAAGCGGAGGCCACCGGGTCGGCTTCGAAATGGCGGAACAAGGTATGCGGCGAGGCACCCAGTGCGGCTTCGATAATGGCCGCCGCTTGCGCCGAAGGAAACGGCGGGACCCGATCCTGCAACAGC
This sequence comes from Alcaligenaceae bacterium, assembly GCA_029268265.1. Taxonomy (GTDB): domain Bacteria; phylum Pseudomonadota; class Gammaproteobacteria; order Burkholderiales; family Burkholderiaceae_B; genus Yanghanlia. The sequence goes on from JAJUGH010000099.1 coordinate 1,834, forward strand.
GCGAGCTCCACGGCAACGTCTAGCGGAATCAGATCGCGCCGTGTAGAGAGCACCTGACCGAACTTCACGAAAATCGGCCCGAGAGATTCAAGCGCGCGGCGCAGCCGTATGCCGCGGGCCATCTTGGGCGGACGGCCAAAACGCAGGACCTTCAGCAGTGCATAGGCGATGGGGTGTCGTATGCCGGAAAGCACCAGCTCATCAAGCCGATACCGAAACGCCACCAGGACGATGTAGCCGAGCCGCAAGAAGGGGAACATGGTCAGGCCCCCCTTCCGACATGAGACGCACACATACGCCGCTCCAGCAGATCGAGACGCCGCAGCATCCCCGCCAGGTCGGTCCGGAAATGCTCCAGCGCCGGCTTCGTTGCCAACATGCGCCCTTCTTCACCCAGGTACTCCGCCGCATTGGCCGCCGCACGCTGCGCCGTCGACTGGACCAGGCCGGTGGCCGCCCGGCCACCCTGTACCAGCTTGGGCCCCAGCAGGTCGCCGAATAGCCCGGAGACGTCGTCCTCGACATCCCAGCGCAAGTCACGAGCGAGTTCGGACACCACCGTGGCGAGGCCTGCATCGCCCTGCACGTGCAGCATTTGCGTAATGGCATCGAGCTCGCGGCTGCGCAGGATGGCGGGCAGGTCTGCAAGGCGTTCCGCCGGCAGCGACAGCGTGACATCAGGGACCACTGCGCCATGGCTGGCCTGCAGCATTCCGGAAGCTTCGATCGTGTAGCCGACCCGCCAGCCGCCGATGGTGAATCGGAGCGACTTGCCGGAATGACGACTGAGCCGCTCGGCCGCCCAGGGCTCACGCCGAAGAAGCGCGTTCAACATGCGGGCAGTCACATTGGCAGGGGAAGGCACCGGAAGCATCGAAAGCATGGATGGGCTGCGAATACGGGTAAGGTGAAAAGGACACCGGGCGCCTAAGTTTACCGGTTAGCAAGAAAGAAGGCACCGCGAGGGTGCCTTCAAGAGCGTAACGCTGAGCTTAGCAAGCCGCGGGCCTTGCCCGCTGCAATCAGCGAGCGTACTCGATGGGGATCTGCTGGATACCGGCCAACAGCCAGCCGGCGTTTTCACCCTTGTACAGATTCCATATCTCTTCGAAGCGGAACGCTTCGCCGTCGCGGCTCTCACGCAGCATGCCGGAGTAGCGCACGCTGGCAAGGTGACCGCCGGAGACCTGCTCGATACCGAGCAGCTCGGCGTTGAGCAGCACCACCTCGGTGAAGTTGTCTTCACCGCGGCCCAGCAGCTCTGGCTTGATTTCGGCCACCAGGTCGTCGGTCATGTATTCGCGCAGCTCTTCGATATTGCCGCGATCCCACAGAGCCTGGATCTGGATGAACTGCTGCTTTGCGTTGGCCAGGAAGTTGGCCGTGTCAAAGTTTTCGGGGATGAACCAGCTGGTATCGACGGGCGCGGCCGGAACCGGTGCCGCCGCCGGCGTCATCTGAGCCTGAGGCTGAGCTTGAGCCTGGCCCTGAGGTTCGACTGGCGCTGCGGGGCGGCGCTGGAATGTGCCACCCTGGTTCGGCTGGGATTCACGGAAGCTGTTGTTGCCCCCGCGGCCCTGGTTGCCGCCATGCGCCATGGCGGGCTGCCGGCCGCCGGCACGGAGCCTGCGAACCAGGAACATGATGGCGAATACGACCAGACCGATCAGAATCGCGCTGGAAAGGAACTCAAGCAAGGCGCCACCCAGACCCAGGTGGGAGAGCAGAGCCGCAATACCCAGACCCGCCGCGATGCCGGCGATCGGGCCCAGGAAGCGCGACATGCCGCTGCGCGACGCGGCCGCGGTACCTGCCGCCGCACCGGCTGCGGGAGCCGTTGCATTACGAGTGGTGTTGGCAGAAGGCGGAGTGGCTGCGGGCCGTTTGTTGATGTTGCTCGACTGCATGCCGAAGCTCTTGCCGCCACCGGCACGACGTGCCTCGGCGTCAAGCGGCAAAGCGAGCAGGCCGCCGGCCGAAAGGACCAGCACCGCCATGGCGAGAAATCGCGAGAAGCGTTGCGACATTATGGGAGTCTCCTGAAGGCGCACCAGCGGCGCACCGAAATGAAAAAGGCGCACGGAATTCACCGTTACGAATTGGAATCTTACAGGAAGCTGAAACTGCGCACAATGGCCTAGTACCGGCCATTCGGCAAGGAAAGGTTTCAGCCCAGATTCACGCCTTCATGTAACGCGACGATGCCCGCATTCAAATTGAAATACTTCACGTTGGAAAACCCGACCTCTTCCAGCATACCGGCCAACGTGGGTTGGTCAGGATGCATGCGGATGGACTCTGCCAGGTATCGGTAGCTATCGGCATCCCCCGCCACTTTGGCACCCAGCCACGGCAGCACATTGAAGGAATACCAGTCATACAGCGGCGCTAGCGGCTTGGCCACGCGAGAGAACTCGAGCACGAGAAGCTTGCCGCCCGGCTTGAGCACCCGCCGCATCTCGGCCAGGGCGACCTCTTTATGAGTCATGTTGCGCAGGCCGAAGGCCACGCTGACACGATCGAAGTGCCCGTCAGGGAATGGCAGCTTCTCGGCGTCGCATACTGCCACGGGCGGCAGCAGGCCGGCGTCAGTCAGGCGATCCCGGCCGACGCGCAGCATGGAGTGATTGATGTCGGTAAGCCAGACTTCGCCCGACGGGCCGGCACGGCGGGCAAACGCCTTCGCCAGATCGCCGGTGCCCCCGGCGATATCGAGCACCTTCATGCCCGGGCGCACATCGGCGCGCGCGATGGTGAACGCCTTCCAGGCACGGTGCAGCCCGACCGACATCAGATCGTTCATGACGTCGTAGCGGTCGGCCACGGAATGGAATACCTCGGCCACCTTGGCGGCTTTCTCGCTTTCGCGCACGCTTCGGAAGCCGAAATGCGTGGTGGCGTCTGCGTCTGGGGAGGTGGGGGAAGAAGGCGTTTCTTTCATGATTTTCCAATCGTACAACATCCCGCAGCCGGTGGCGCATGCGCCCGGCGGCTGCGGACAGCGGTTTGGGGACGAGTTCACAAACCTGTAATATGGCAGCCATAGTATGTAGGGGTCAGATGTGCCACCAAAGGCACTTCGTCCTACTTACCAGGCGTATCGAACACTATGAGCACCACCATTCTCGTCGTCGAGGACGAGCCCGCCATTCAAGAGCTGATTTCCGTCAATCTTACCTTCGCCGGCCACAAGGTATTGCGCGCCTTCGATGCCGAGCAGGCCCAAACGCTTATCCGCGCCGAACTGCCCGATCTGATCCTGCTCGACTGGATGCTGCCCGGGGCGTCCGGCATCACCTTCGCGCGCAGCCTGCGCAGCGATGACCGCACGCGCCAGGTACCGCTCATCATGCTGACGGCCAAGGGCGCTGAGCATGACAAGGTGGAAGGACTGGAGGCCGGGGCCGACGACTACATTACGAAGCCGTTCTCCCCCAAAGAGCTGATTGCGCGGATCAAGGCGGTACTGCGCCGGCGCGCGCCTCAGCTCACTGACGACGTGGTCCAGATCGGCTCGCTGTCCCTCGATCCGGCGACCCGACGTGTTTCCGGTGGGTCGCGCAGCCTTTCTGTGGGGCCGACCGAGTTCCGGCTTCTGCATTTTTTCATGACCCATACCGAACGTGTTTTCTCCCGCGCCCAATTGCTTGATCAGGTCTGGGGCGACCACGTGTTCGTGGAAGAACGCACGGTCGACGTGCACATCAGGCGCTTGCGCAAGGCGCTGGAACCGTCCGGCCACGACACGCACATCGAGACTGTGCGCGGCGCAGGCTATCGTTTCGCCATGCAGCCAATGCAAGCCTGAGCGGCGCTGCCAAGTTTCAGAATCCGTATAGCTCACCATGACCAAAACCCTTGTCACCGTCCTCCTGTGGGGCCTTGCCGGAGCGATCCTGGGCGCGTGGTCCGGTCCCCACGTGGGCTGGGGCGTCTTCGCGTTCGGCCTACTGTTGATGGTCCTGGTGAGCGGGCTGCAGATTTCCCGAGTCACGAAATGGGCGGAAGACGTGGAGAGCCCACCGCCTGCGGCGGTGGGGCCCTGGGATGACATTCTTTCGCTGATCTACCGCAAGCTGCGCAAGGATCGAAAGACAATTGATCGCTTGAAGCACGACAAACGGCGCATGCTGGAAGCGGCCGAAGCGCTGCCCGACGGGGCGATCACGCTCGATGGGCAAATGCAGCTGACGTGGTGCAACCGCAGCGCGCGCGAGCATCTGGGCCTGCGCCCCGAGCACGATATCGGTCATAGCATTTTCAACATCCTTCGGGCGCCCGAATTTGCCCGATACGCGCGCCAGGCGAACTGGGATGAGCCGCTGCAAATCCACGTACAAAGCGACGATCAGCCCAAGACGCTGGTTTTGCAGCTCGTGAACTACGGCGTCGACCGCTTCCTGATGGTCACGCGTGACATCACGCAGATCGAGCGCCTGGAGACCACACGGAAGGACTTTGTCGCCAATGTTTCTCATGAATTGCGCACGCCGCTCACCGTGCTCACGGGCTTCCTGGAAACCCTGCACGACATGCCGCCCGATTCGCTCACGAGTGAACAGAGAGTGCGCTATGTTGCGCTCATGCAGGACCAGGCGGCGCGAATGGAAGCGATCGTCTCCGACCTTCTGACCCTCTCCACCCTTGAGTCGTCTCCGGTGGCCGAAGGCGAACCGGTGGATGTGAGTGCTCTGGTGCACAAGGCCTTGCAGCAGGGCCGCATCCTCTCGCGCGACCAGCACGTCTTCGTGGAACACTGCGACGAGACCCTGCAGGTGCTGGGTTCTGCCGGAGAGCTCGCCTCTGCCGTGTCGAACCTGATCACCAATGCCGTTCGATACACGCCGCAAGACGGCACCATCACCGTGAGTTGGTATCGCGGCGACGACGGCTCGGCGGTGTACTCCGTGCAGGACACCGGTATTGGAATTTCGGCCCAGGACATCCCGCGTCTCACGGAACGCTTCTACCGCGCCGACCGCGGCCGATCACGCGCCACAGGCGGCACGGGCCTGGGTCTGGCCATCACCAAACACGTCGCCATGCGGCACGGCGCTGAACTGCGCATCAAGAGCCGCTACGGTTCGGGCAGCACCTTCACCATCGTCTTCCCGCCCAGCCGGTGCATCACGGCATCAGCGGCCGACGTCGGGGCTGAAGCCTGACCTGAACCTATCCACCTGCTGCCTTTCACCAGCCCGAACTGCTGGCTCTCACCGTCCGAACTGCTGCCTTTATTCGACGCGCTTACGGGACAGCGCAGCGATTACGGGTTTCTGCCTTCTCGACGTCACCTTTGATATGTATCAGAATGGTTGACTGTTGAATCAGCGGCTTATTGAAGGGCCGGGAACAGAAAGGCATGGCCAAGCAAGAAGAAAGCAGGTGGAGCATTTCGGCACACGGCGACCGGTGCCTGGTAGTGCGGTTCGGAACAGGCATTGATGTCGACATCGGGCGGCAATGCGGCGCTGCCGCCGCAGCACTACGAGAGGCCGGCATCCAGGGTGTAAGCGACATCGTCCCCACCTTCAACACGGTCTCGGTACATTATCTTCCGGGGCATTTCCCGGCTCACTCCACCGTGCAGCACCTTCAACTGGAGGTCGAACGCGTCCTGGGGGCCGCCAAGCTGGATGCCGCCCATACGGGCGGGCGTCTGGTGGAGCTGCCCGTCTGCTACGGGGGCGAATACGGCCCCGACCTCCCAGATGTCTCCAAGCGCACCGGCCTGAGCCCGCAGGAAGTCATTGAATTGCATGGCCGTGAGCGGGCCTATGTCTTCATGCTGGGCTTTGCTCCGGGAGCGCCCTTCCTCGGCGTGCACGACGAGCGTTTCGCATTGCCTCGGCGCCCGACCCCACGCACCTCGATTCCGGCAGGCTCGGTAGCCATCGCCAACCGCCAAACCGTCATTTATCCCAACGACTTGCCGGGCGGCTGGCACATCATCGGCCGCACCCCATTGCCCCTGTTCGATCCCTCTCGCGAACCGGCCACCCTCCTGCAGCCCGGCGACAGCGTCCGCTTCGTCCCCATTCCGGCAGACTCCTTCAAGAATTGGTCCAGCAAATGAGCGTCACCGTCCTTCGCCCCGGTCTGGCGAGCACCTTTCAGGATTGCGGCCGTCACGGCCATCAACATCTGGGCGTACCGGTGGGCGGCGCCATGGATTTGCGTGCGCACCAATTGGCCAACCTAATCGCGGGCAACACTGAAGACTTCGCCACGCTCGAGATCACCCTTATGGGCCCGGAACTGAGGTTTGACGCAGCGGCGTGCATCGCCATCACCGGCGGGGATCTCAGTCCCACCCTCAACGGCGAGCCGGTAGCAATGAGCCGGCCGATCATCGTGCGGGAAGGGGATGTCCTTGCGTTCGGAGCGCGGCGCATGGGGGTAAGAAGCTATCTTGCCTGGCACGGCGGCGTCGCGCTGCCCCATGTAATGGGCAGCCAGAGCACCTATCTGCGCGGGCGCCTGGGCGGCTTCCAGGGTCGGGCACTCCAGAAGGGCGACGTACTGCCGCTGAACATCACCCTGGAGGCCGACGCGTCCGAAGAGTTGGATCGCGCGCTCTGGGACATCTCGATCTACCTGCCCGCCACGCTGGCCTACAACCCCCGCGAACGGCTGCGTGTCATGCGAGGCCCGCACACGGAATTGTTCACCGACGAAGCGCTGCGGTCGTTTTTCAATAGCGACTACCGGATCTCCAACCAGTCGGACCGCATGGGCTATCGACTCGAAGGCCCCAACCTGCCGCTGCGTGAGAACAAGCAACTGCTGTCGGAAGGCGCGACATTCGGCAGCATCCAGGTACCGGCGGACGGTCTGCCCATCGTGCTGATGGCGGATCGGCAATCGATCGGCGGCTACCCGAAAATCGGGCACGTAGCGAGCGTGGACCTGCCCCAGCTGGCGCAGTGCATGCCAGGCGATACGGTGCGCTTCGAGGAAATCGCGCTGGAGCAGGCGCAGCAGCTGGACCTCGCGCGCGAACAGGCGCTGGCTCAGCTACGGGGTTCGCTGTCGGCGTTGCGGCAGCGGATTGCGGAGCACGTGCGGGAAGTGGCCTGATGGCGCGTGTGGCCGGTTCGGGCGGTCGCCAAGCACGGTCCGCTGGTTCTTGAGGCGGCCGGTTCGGTCGCTTGACGCGGTCCGCTGGTTCTTGAGGCGGCCGGTTCGGTCGATGTGAATCCGGCTGGCCGGCGGGGCCCGGCTACGCCGGCCTCCCCTGGCCGAGCTGCCGTGCGGGGCGGTCGCAGAACTCGCTCGATCGGACAGCCCCCGGCTGTCCGAAAGCGCCGAGCTCAGACAACTGCGCCCTTGCCTCCCCGCCCACCAGCCCGCCTGCGGCCCGCCACAATCGCCGAATTCCCATTCGCCCGCCCCGGCCTCGCATTAAGGGTGGCGGCGCGGCTGCAGTCAGACACCAAACTCAGGCGCGGACGGACCGGGCGGGATGCGAGCGACTTTCGGAGCCGCCGAGCCGGCGGCGGCGGACAGAGATCACGCCCGCTGCTGTCTGAGCGGCGCGCGCGCCGCGAGTTCAGCGGGCGCTCTGGC
>JAJUGH010000100.1 GCA_029268265.1 Alcaligenaceae bacterium
ATTCTCTACAAGGAGAACGCCTCGATATCCGGCGCCGAAGTCGGCTGTCAGGGTGAAGTCGGCGTGGCTTGCTCCATGGCCGCCGGCGCCTTGTGCGCGGTGCTGGGCGGCACGCCGGAGCAAGTGGAGAACGCCGCCGAGATCGGCATGGAGCATCACCTAGGACTGACCTGCGACCCGGTGGGCGGCCTGGTGCAGATTCCCTGTATCGAACGCAATGCCATTGCGTCGGTCAAGGCGATCAATGCCGCACGCATGGCCTTGAACGGCGATGGCATGCATGCCGTGAGCCTGGATCAGGTCATCAAGACCATGCGGGAAACCGGAGCCGATATGCTGAGCAAATACAAGGAAACCTCGCAAGGCGGGCTCGCCGTCAATATTGTGGAATGCTGATCGCTCTCCGTGATTCCCACGCGGCCGCCCAGAACGCGATCGCCAGCAGCGCGAAGGTCAGCGTAATGGCCCACAACACGGGGCCATAACTGTGGCCCACGCTCCATAAAACTGCTGTGGCCCACGGTGCCGCGGCGCGGGCCAGCGTGGCGGGCAGATTGACCACACCGTTCAGCGCGCCATAGGCATGAGGTGTGATCATCTCCGGCACTACCAGACTGCGCACGATTGTGAAGATGCCATTGGCCGCTCCGTAGATGGCGCAGAGTACCGCGACGGCAACAAAGCTTTCCCCGAACCACATCAGCACCAGGAACACCGGCGGGAGCACGGCTACGGTGTAGCATCCGATACGCCGCACACTGATGCGGTCGCCGAACATGCTGATGACGACGCGGCCCGCCACCTGAGCCGGGCCGATCACCGCCAGGGCAAGCACGACGTCGCCGACGTCCAGCCCGCCTTCCAGCAGCATGGGATACATGTGAAACGTAAAGGCGGAAAAAGCTGCGGCGTAGGCGAACATGGCAACCAGCAGGAGCCAGAACACGCGTTTGCGGAACGTCTCGCGCAACACCACGCGATCCCGCAGCGCCTGGGCGCGCGGATCATGACCGCCTCCCTGATGATCAAGCGCAGGGCGGATCTGCCATACGTACAGCAGTGCCAGAAGCGCATTGACGACAGCCAGAAACACCAGGGCCTCGCGCCAGCTCCAGAGATCCAGCAGATATTGCACCGCAGGAATGAAGACGGTGCTCGCGAATCCGCCCCAGAGCGTGATGTGGGTGACGCCCTGACGCGCACGTGTCGAACCCACGCGCCGCGCCAGCACGGCGAAGGCGGGTTCATAGAGCGTGCTGGCTTGCAGCGCTCCAAGCAGCGTAGCCGCGAGATAGAACGCGGCCAGCGACTCGACCTGCGACCAGGCCAGGAACAGGCCCGCGGCCAACAGGGAACTGCCGCCCAGCACCAGTTTCCCGTAGCCACGGTCGATCGCCACGCCCACCGGGTAGGTCAGCAGCGCGGCCAGGAGCAAGCCCAGCGTAGCCGGACCGTAAGCCTGTTCGCGGGTCCATCCCAGCTCCGGCATCATTGCCTCGACAATGAGCGGATAGCTGTAATAGAGGGTGCCCCATGCGCAGATCTGGCCCACTCCCAGGGCGGCTACCAAGTGCGCTTCATTCCTGGAGGCGGACATGCTGAATCCCTTTTTCTTGTGGAGTTGTTATGCGCTGCCGTCTCTATGGGAAGGCTGGGCCGGCGTCGCCAGTATATCCAGGAACGCACCCACAGCCGGACTCGGCGGCCGGTCCTTTCGTTCGAGTCGATACAGCACGCGTGAAAGCCCGCTCATCTCTTCAGTGCGCAGCTCGATCACCCGCTTGAGCAGCAGAAGATCTTCGACCACCACAAACGGCAGCATTGCCACCCCCAGCCCCGCCGCAACGGCGCGCGCAATGCCTTCATTGCTGCCGATCTCGACCGTGCGCCGCGGACGGATGCCTTGTGCCGCCAGCAGGTCAAACGAAACTTCACGGGTTCCCGAACCGGCTTCGCGCACCAGCCATGTGCTGTGCGCCAGATCGGTGGGAGACATCCACAGCGCTCGCCCGCCCCGCTCTTCGCCTTCGACATATCGAGCGCCGTCATCGCCGAATCCTGGCGGAGCAACCATGATGAGCCGCTCTTCTATCCACGGGTGATACGCGAGCCCATCTACGTGCACCGGCCCCTCCACCACCGCGACGTCGAGTTCACAATCCAGAAGGTCCTCCGCGATGGTGTGGGTGTTGCCCACCACGACGCGCAGCACGATATCGGGCCAGCGCCGGGTAAATGCCTGCAGATAGCGCGGAAGCCAGTAGCTGGCAACGGTAGTACTGGCGCCGATCACAAGACTGCCACGCGCCAGCCCGCTGCGTTGCCTCAGCTCTTCGACTGCCGCATGCTCAAGGGCAAAGATGGATCGGGCGTGCGCATCGAGCGCGGCACCCGCTTCAGTGAGTTGCAGCCCTTTGCTACCGCCCCGCCCTCCTCGCTCGATAAGGACGATATCGAGTTGTCGTTCCAGCTCGGAAACGCCTTTTGACACGGCGGGTTGGCTCAGATGCAGACGCCTGGCGGCAGCGGAAAAACTGCCTTCCGCCGCAACCGTGTGAAAGACGCGCAGGAGATGGAGATTGAGGCGCATCGTATGAGCACAGGTTATGGGTCTCAAAATATTATGCACTCGACTTATGGCGGCGTCATCTTTATCCTGAACTCACCATCCGTCGAACGAGCCAGTCCATCCATGTCACCCCAAACCGCAACTGCTGCCCTCTCAGCCAACCGTACGCGCAGGCCGAGCCAGGCCTGGTGGAGCGGGATCGCCCTGGCTGGCGCCATCGCAGGGCTGAGCCTGTGGCTTGCCGGGCTCGAAGGCATGCAGACGTGGGGATTCAGCGCGCTCACCTTCGCCATCGTTATCGGCATGGTCATGGGAAACACCGTATTCCCGGCCATCGCGCCCCACACGGCGGCCGGCGTGGATTTCAGCAAGAACCGGCTGCTCAGGGCCGGCATCATTCTGTTCGGCTTTCGGCTTACCTTCCAGGAGGCGGCCTCCATTGGCGTGGCCGGCATCGTCCTGGATGCCGTCATTATTTTTTCAGTATTCGGCCTTGCCATGGTGGCCGGTCGCCGGTTCCTGGGCATGGACCGCGAAACGTGCATGCTGGTGGGTGCCGGGGCCGCCATCTGCGGCGCCGCGGCAGTGATGGCCATGGAGCCCGTTGCACGCGCGCAAGCGCACAAGGTTTCGGTAGCCGTGGCCACCGTCGTGGTGTTCGGTACCGTGAGCATGTTCCTGTACCCTGTGCTCTACCCCTACCTGGGCATGTCCGAGCACGCCTTCGGCGTCTTCATTGGTTCGACAGTGCACGAAGTCGCCCAGGTGGTGGCAGCCGGCAACGCCGTTGGGCCGACGGCCGCAAACACCGCAATCGTCGAAAAAATGGTGCGCGTCATGATGCTGGCGCCCTTCCTCATGCTTGTGTCATGGGGAATGCAATATCGTGCGCGGCGCCAGGGCAGCGGTGAAGGCGCGGGCCGTGCCAAGCCTTCGATCCCGTGGTTCGCCGTGGGGTTCGTCGTGGTGGTGGGCATCAACTCCTTGAATGTGGTGCCGGCGGAAGTGGCACAGATGCTGATGCAACTGAGCACCATTCTGCTCGCCATGGCAATGGCAGCGCTGGGTCTGCGTACCCATGTCGGTGCGATCCGGCAGGCAGGTGCGGCGCCGTTGGGATTGGCGGCAATCCTCTTCGTATTCCTGGTGGTAGGCGGCTATCTGCTTAATCTGGTGGCCATGAAGCTGGCCTGATCGACCCGGTAGAACTTGTCCGGCAGGTCCATATCTTGCTCCCCCCACCGGGAGTGGTTACAGCGCATTGATTGACACAGATCAATACGTATAATCCACTAGAAAACCATAATGAATCATTCGTGATTCCACGGTTCCCGTTGCTGCGGTACACGCCAGCTCCGCACATGGGTGTAATTGATACGACTCGGAGATCCATATGTTCGCAAAAGTCACTTTCGCCGCACTGCTGTCTGTCATGGCCGTTCCCGCCATGGCGGCTCAATGTGACGTCACCGTTGAAGGCAACGACGCCATGCAGTTCAACACGAAGGAAATCGTGGTTGACAAGTCGTGCGACGAATTCACGATCAATCTGGTCCATACCGGCAAGCTTCCGAAGGCTGCCATGGGTCACAACGTGGTCATCACGAAGGCCGCCGACAAGCAGGCTGTCGCTACCGATGCAACGTCTGCCGGCCCCGCGAACGACTACATCAAGCCGAACGATGAGCGCGTCATTGCCCACACCGACCTGATCGGTGGCGGTGAAAAGACGTCGGTCAGCTTCAAGACCGATGAGCTGGAAGCCGGTGGCGACTACGACTTCTTCTGCTCCTTCCCTGGTCACTGGGCAATCATGACCGGCAAGGTTGTGGTCAAGTAAGCAGGGTGGACCTGCAGTAAGAGACGGCCCCGCGAGGGGCCGTTTTTCTTTCCGGGAAACCGATCCCTTGTGCTTCAGTTTCCCTCGTAAGAAATACGGTAAAGCGCGCCGGCAAAATCGTCTGAGACCAGAAGCGAGCCATCCGGCAACATTGCGACATCGACCGGTCGACCCTTGTACTCACCGGGCGCCAGCCAGCCGTCGGCAAAGATCTCGGTTTCTCCGGCGCTGCCGTCTTCATTCAGTGCCGTATAGAGAATCCGCGCGCCGATAGGCGTCGTCCGGTTCCAGGACCCATGTTGCGCCGTAAAAATGCCGCCACGAAATTTCTCCGGAAACATCTGGCCGCGGTAGAACATCATGCCCAGGTCGGCGGCATGTGCATCGGTTTCCACTTCCGGGAAGACGACATCTGACGGTTCGGGATCATCCTTGTACTCCACCGTACGTACCTTGCCGCCCCCGTAATAAGGGAAGCCGAAGTGCTGACCCGCCTGGGTGGCTCGATTGATTTCACCCGGCGGGATGTCGTCTCCCATGCCGTCCACCTGGTTGTCGGTGAACCACAGGTTGCCATCCTTCGGATTGAAGTCCAGGCCCACCGAGTTTCTGACTCCTTGTGCATAGACCTCGCGATTCTTGCCGTCGCGGTCCATGCGCAGGATGCCCATCATGCCGTTATTCCCGTACAGCTCGAGCTTTTCGCGCGGGGGCACATTGAAGGGGTTGCCCAACGTAATGTAGAGCTTGTTGTCCGGACCGATGCGACATGCCCGGGCACCATGGTTGAAGCTTTCTTCATCCACCGGAATGAGCTCGCCTTGCGGCACCACCACGTCCGCCGCCACGTCGGGCCCTTCGTAGAAGAATTCGGCTGCCGGGAACATCAGCACCCGATTGTGCTCCACAACGAAAAGGAAGCCGTCCGGGGAAAAACACACTCCGTTCGGTATGTTGAAGGACAGTGACGGTGCAAACGCCTTCACTTCGTCTGCCACACGGCGCTTCGAGCGATCGGTGACGGCCCACACATTCGATTTGCGCGTTCCGACAAAGACCACACCCGAAGAAGGCCCCACAGCCATATGCCGGGCGTCCGGCACCATTGCATACAGTTCGATCTTGAAGCCCGGTGGCAATTTGATGCCCTGCAAGGTCTTGCGGATGGCATCAGCCTGAGGACCGTCCTGGTCGACGGTGGGGATCTGCAATGGAGTACCGGTGGTGCTGAAACGCCTGAGCTTCTCGAGGTTGTCGGCGTCGGATGCGAGACTGCTCAACGGCAGGCAGGCCAGCGCGGCGGCCAGCATGGATGCACGCCATAACTTTGTCATTTTCATCTCCCTGGGTGGGTGTTAAGCCGGCACGCCCGCCCGGACGTCCCGGAATACCGCTGCGTACAGCCACCTCTCCCTCGAGAGCAACCATTCCTAGAAGGAGAAGCTCACATCAATGCCTGCGCTCCAGTTTCGACCTGGCGCAGGTTCGTAATAGCGCTGATTTCCTTCGTTAACGATAACGGAGCCGGCGTAGTGACGATCGAACAGGTTGTCCACGCGCGCGTAGCTCCCGACGCGCAAGGGGCCGTTACGCCAGACGTATCCCACATGAGCACCGGCCACGAAGTAGGAAGCTGCGGCCTCGGTATTGCCATCGTTCACCTGGATACTGCTCAGATAGCGGCCTTCGACGCCGGCGCGGAAGCCCTCTTCCGGCATCCAGTCCAGGCTCGCGTAAAGGGCATGCCGCGCGATGCCGGGGATGCGGTTACCCGAGCGCAGACGTTGTTCGGGTGAACCTTCCAGACAATTAACCGTCGTGCAGTCGTCCCGATAGCGGGCATCAACAAAGCCGTAGGCGAGTTGGGTACGCCAGTTCTCGGCGTGGCGGCCCGCCCATGCCAGCTCAAAGCCTGTACGCCGGGTGCTGCCGGCATTCTGATAAGTCGTACGGCCGAATTGCGCATTGGCCGCAACGATTTCATCTTCCGTGCGACTCTGATAGACCGCCGCCGTGAGTACACCGCCTGCCACCAGCGCCTTGGCGCCCACTTCCACATTCGTGTTGACGGCCGGCGCAAGGTCGAAGTTCAGGCCCGGCAGGTCATCCGGCCGATACGATATTTCATTGAAGGTGGGCGTTTCGAAGCCGCGTCCCGCCGACACGTAGAAGCTCAGCCGGTCAGAGGGCGAATATCGCAACGAACCCACCGGCAGCCATTCTTCGTAGCGAGCATCGCCGCTGTCATCCGGATTGCCGGGCGTAATGTAGTCGTCATCGGAGTCGAACCGTACGCGGCTATGGCGCACCCCTGCATCGACCGTCCATTGCGGTGTGAATTCCCAGGACGCCTGGAGGTAGGGATCAATATTCCATACCTTGTTGGTCTCATCGCGCCGCAGGGCGCCCTTCACACCCAGTTGCGACCCCACAAAGTTCTCGTAGCCACGCCGGTCCTCACGCAGTTCGTCATAGGCCAAGCCCGCCACTACCGTGAGCGGCCGCCCTGCAAGTTGATGGCGGCTGGTCCAGCGGACGTCCGCACCCGCATAGCGCCGGGACAAATCGATCACGCCGCCGCTATGCTGTGGGCGGCTCTGAGGGAATTGCGGGATGGCCAGATACTGCACCATGTCACGTTCACCGTAATACACCATGGCCCGCAGCTCGTTGGCATCGTTCAGCCGCTTCTCGAAGATCAGCCCTCCTTGGGTCTGGTCCACCGACTTGCGGGTGTTGAAACGTTCGGCGTTCTCAACAACGCTTCGCGGATCATTTTCAAACTGCTCTCGCCCCAGCCCCAGCGGATCATCCGCCTTGACGCTGACCGAGTTCGCCACCAGCGTGAGTCGGGTGTCATCGTCGATCTGCAGACCCAGCTTCGCATTGCCCAGATTTTTACGCGCCGCGCTATGGTCTCGGTAGCCGTCGGTCGTGTAGCGGTTGAGGCTCACCACATAGTCCAGGTCGGAGCCGCCTACACCTGCAAGGCCACTGGCCTTGGCGCCGTAGCGCCACGAGTCATAGCTGCCTACTGCAACCGAACCGGTCAGCGTGGGGGGCAGGCTGCCCTCTTCCGTGAACACCTGAATCACGCCACCCGATGAGTTGCCATACAAGGCAGAGAACGGCCCGCGCAGGACCTCGATGCGATCGATGCTGGCGATATCGATATTGGAAGTCTGGCCCTGCCCATCCGGCATGGTGCCGGGGATTCCGTCCACATAAAGGCGAACCCCCCTGACGCCAAAGGTGGACCGGGCGCCAAAGCCGCGGATCGACACCTGGAGGTCCTGGGCGTAATTTTCGCGGTTCTGGATCTGCAGGCCGGGGACGCCGCCCAGGCTCTCGGACAGATTAACGCCCATGCGGGCGCTGCGCATATCGAAACCTTCCACCACGGATACAGAGGCCGGTGTCTCCAGCACGGATGTGTCCATGCGGGTGGAACTGACCACCACCGTATCGAGCGTCGGCACGGCCTCCGCCCCCACCGCCAGGCCAGGCGACGTGCCGGACGAAGTTGGCGGCAGTGGCCCCTGTTGTGCTTCAGCCATCCCCATCAGGCCGCAAGCCAGCGACACCATCCACCCCAACTTCCGCCCATGGTCCTGCATCGCCTTCCCCGACATCAAGGCCGCCTCCTCTGTTTATTATGTGGTCGCCTGCCCGTCACGAATCCATCTCGACCACGGGGCGCGGCGCGCGTACTGCTCCAAATGCTGCGCGCAGCCAGCAATTAGCTCTCCCGGCCTGCTCGCCATGGGCCACAGGCCGCAACTCCATGGTCTGCGGGCTGCAACTAATTAATAAGCCACAGCCCTGTTCCGCACCATGGGCTGAACGGATTGCCGGGCTCCGGCATAAAATGCCGGCCTCCCCCTTTCCTCTTCTTTGCGTCCATTCCTCCATGCTGGTTTCTTCCCTGATTTTTCTGCTTACGCTCATTCTGGTCGTCTGGCGGCCCCGCGGGTTGGGCATCGGCTGGAGCGCGATGGGCGGGGCCCTCGCAGCGCTGCTGACTGGTGTGGTGGACCTGGGAGATATCGTCGACGTCTGGCAGGTGGTCTGGAATGCCACCGCCACATTGGTGGCCCTCATCATCATCACACTGGTACTGGATGTGGCGGGCATGTTCGACTGGCTCGCTCGGCATGTCGCCCGGTGGGGCAAGGGCCGGACGGGGCGCCTCTACGTTCTGCTCATACTGCTGGGCGCGACGTTGTCGGCCTTCTTCGCCAATGACGGCGCCGTGCTGATCCTGACACCACTGGTGATGGCGATGATGATGCAGTTGCGGTTCGCGCCCGCTGCCACGCTGGCTTTCGTGATGGCAGCCGGCTTCATCTCGGACGCAGCGAGCTTGCCGCTCGTCATCTCGAATCTGGTCAACATCGTGGCTGCGGACTTCTTCGATGTGGATTTTCTGCGCTATGCCAGCGTCATGACGCCGGTGAACGTCGCGTCGGTCCTTGCCAGCCTCTGTATGCTGTGGCTGATCTTTCGCAGCAAGCTGCCCGCACGTTTCGACGAGGCGCTGCTGGCCGATCCGGCCGAAGCCGTCCGCGACCCGGCCACTTTTCGCGCCGGATGGGTGGTGCTCGCGCTGCTGCTCGCCGCCTGCCTGGTGCTGGAACCGCTAGGAGTTCCGGTCAGCGTGCTTGCTGGGACTGCGGCGGCTGCGCTACTCGCCGTCGCCGGCCGCGGACGGGTGGTGGACCTGAAGCAGGTGGTGAAAAGCGCGCCCTGGGAGATCGTCGTCTTCTCTCTCGGCATGTACCTGGTGGTGTACGGTTTACGCAATCAGGGGCTTGCAGCCGATCTCGCGGGTGTACTGGAGTGGCTCGCGCAACAGGGATTATGGGTGACGGCAC
>JAJUGH010000101.1 GCA_029268265.1 Alcaligenaceae bacterium
AGGAATACGGATGAGCAGTCGGTGATGTAGCTGACCGGGGTTCAGCTTTTAGCGAGCAGCGTCTTCAACAAGTCCAGCCGCTGGCGCGCATCCATGCCGGGGTTGGGGTCCACCGTCTGTGCCTCGCCGAATCCCATCTCTTCAATGAAGCGCGAGCGTTCTCGCACGACATACTCGCGTGCGCGGCGACGCCTCTTGCACCAGCTCAGATGCAGGCTGCGCTGGGCCCGCGTGATCCCCACATACATCAATCGCCGCTCCTCCTGGATGCGCTGAACCAGCGCCTCGGCTGCATCGGCCGACGCCACGTCTTCATCGTCCCGCCCCAAGTGCGGCAACAAGCCCTCTTCCACTCCAACCAGGTATACGTGGGGATACTCCAGGCCTTTTGCCGCGTGTAGGGTCGAGAGCTTGACGGCATCCGGTTCTTCGTCGTCACCCCGCTCGAGCATGGTGACCAGCGCTACATGCTGAACCAGCTCCAGCAGGTCGAATTCGTCTTCTTGCGCCTTGCGCTTGAGCCAACCCATGAGCTCCAGGACATTCTGCCATCGTGACTGCGCCGGTTTCTCGTCATACAGATCGTAGAGGTGGCGCTCATACTGCATGGTGGAGAGCAGCTCGTCCAAAAGCAGCGATGTCGATCCGGTCGCGACTGCCTCAGGCGAGTCCAGCCCGCTGCCGTCCGTGGCGGCAAACAGATCGCCGGATCCGGACAACATCCGCCCAGATCCGCTACGGCCCGAACGCGCCTGAAAGTTCTGAATAAAGCGGGCAAAATGCTCCAGCGGTTGAAGCTGACGCGGGGCGAGGCGATCCGTCTTGCCGATTTCAAACACGGCCCCGAACATGGACAAGCCTTTGTCCTGCGCGAACTGCCCCAGCGCCTGCAGAGTCGTGTTTCCCACTCCGCGTCGAGGCGTGGTGACGGCTCGAATGAAGGCCGGATCGTCATCATCATTAGCGATCAGACGCAGATACGCCAATACGTCGCGTATCTCGGTCTTCTCGAAGAAGCTCTGGCCGCCCGAAATCGTATAGGGAATCCGCAGTTCGCGTAGCGCCTGTTCGAACAGCCTTGCCTGTTGATTGCTGCGATACAGGATCGCAAAGTCGCTCCACTTGGCACGGCGTTCGAAACGAGCTGCCGAGATCCGCATGGCTATGCTCTCGGCTTCCGCCTCTTCATCATCCATGGGCGTCACCTGTATCGGCTCGCCTTCGCCCAATGAAGACCAGAGTTTCTTTCCGAATACATTGGGATTGTTGCTGATGACCTTATTCGCTGCGGTCAGGATACGTTGCACCGAGCGATAATTCTGTTCGAGCTTGATGAGCTCGATTCCCGGAAAGTCCTTCGTCAGCCGCTCCAGG
This sequence comes from Alcaligenaceae bacterium, assembly GCA_029268265.1. Lineage (GTDB taxonomy): Bacteria > Pseudomonadota > Gammaproteobacteria > Burkholderiales > Burkholderiaceae_B > Yanghanlia. The sequence goes on from JAJUGH010000101.1 coordinate 1,375, forward strand.
TTTTCCACCGTGGCGCCGCGCCAGGCGTAAATGGCTTGATCGTCATCTCCCACGGCGGTGAACATGGCTCGCGAACCCACCAGGGCCTGGACCATCCGATACTGGCACACATTGGTGTCCTGGTATTCGTCGACCAGAAGATAGTGCACCCGTGATTGCCATCTTGCCCGTACTTCGGGGTTGCGCTCCAGCAGCGTGGCAGGCAGGCGGATCAGGTCGTCGAAATCCACCGCCTGATAGGCGGTGAGCGTGGCGCTGTAGTCCCGGTAGACCCTTGCCGCCTCGGCATCGCTTGGCGTCATCGCGGTGGCGGCCGCTTCGTCCGGATCGACCAGCCCGTTCTTCCACAACGAAATGCTTTGCTGCACTGACTTCAGTCGTGCTCGGTCGGTCGTCACCAGCAGTTCCTGGATAATGGCCAGGGCGTCGGTGGAGTCGATGATGGAAAATGTTTTCTTCAGACCGGCGTGTTCCGCTTCTTCGCGCAGGAATCTCAGCCCCAGCGAGTGGAACGTGCTCACCACCAGGCCCTTCGTCAGGCGGGCATCCACCAGGCCGCGGATGCGGTCGCTCATCTCCCGGGCGGCCTTGTTGGTGAACGTCAGTGCCACCACATTACGTGCGGCGTAACCACACTCGCGCAACAGATACGCAATCTTCTGCGTGATGACCCGCGTCTTGCCGCTACCCGCGCCGGCCAGTACCAGGCAGGGCCCATCCAGATACAGGACGGCCTTGCGTTGCATCGGGTTCAGGTCGGTGGGAACGGTCGAACCGGCGGGCAAATGGACGGAGTCTTTCATCAGATCTCGAAGGGGTCGACCTCGAGACTATAGCGCACGCGAGCCTGCCTTCCAGCCTGGAAAAGGTCTTCGTTCCACTGCGTCAGAAAACGCTGCAATGCCGGGCGACTGGGGCTTTCCACCAGCAACTGCGCGCGCTCGATGTTCGCCACCCGCACGATGCGCAGAGGGACAGGATCATAGAGCATGACCTGGTCAAGCGTCGGGTAAGTGTCGGGTCGGGACGCCGGCAGGTCACGCATTTGTTCCAGGAACGTCAGGGCTTGGGCAAGCTCCCGGCCTTCCGCTACGAGCAGGGCCTGGTAAGAAAATGGCGGCAGCCCCAGCGCTTCGCGCTCACCCAGCGCATAGTCCGCGAAACCTTTGTAATCGTGACGTTGCAAGGATCGGTAGACCGGCTGATCCGGGTAGTCCGTCTGTAGCATCACCTGTGCCCCGGCCCGGTGCCGCCCCGCCCTGCCCGCCACCTGCATGAGCTGGGCGAACAGGCGCTCCGGCGCGCGGAAGTCCTGGGCGAACAGCATGGAGTCGGCATTCAGCACCGCCACCAGACCGAGATTGGCAAAATCGTGGCCCTTCGCCACCATCTGCGTGCCCACCAGTATGTCTACGTCGCCTTGGTGTACCTCCGAAAAAAGCCTCTCGGCGCTCCCTTTGAGGCGCGTCGAATCCGCGTCGATCCGGGAGATGCGCGCATCCGGGAACCGCTCCGCCAGAAACTCCTCGACCCGCTGGGTGCCGCGGCCCATTGGCTGCAGATCCATGTCTCCGCAGGTCGGGCAGGCGCGCGGAACCGGCGAGTAGCCGCCGCAGTGATGGCATTGAAGCCGCGCACGGCCGTGCTGCATCCGGTGCAGCACCACATGCGCGGTACAGTGCGCACATTGACTGACCCATCCACAAGAGGTGCATCGCAGGACCGGGGCGTATCCCCGCCGGTTCAGAAACACCAGGACCTGCTCGTTGGCTTGGAGCCTCTGTTCGATGGCTTCGACAACCTGGGGGGAAAATCCCTGCTCCAGCCGGAGCCGACGCGTGTCGACCATCTTGATGTCGGGCATTGGCGTCTCGCGCGCCCGACGTGTGAGTTCGAGGGGGGTGTAGCGGCCCTGTACGGCATGGTTCCAGGATTCCAGAGACGGCGTCGCCGAGCCCAGCACAACAGGGACCTTGAGATCATGGCCACGCCATACCGCGAGGTCTCTTGCGGAATACCGTAGACCGTCCTGTTGCTTGTACGAGGCGTCATGCTCCTCATCGACGATGATGAGACCAAGGTCCGGCATCGGCGTGGTGACGGCCATGCGTGTGCCGAGCAGGATGCGTGCATCGCCTCTGGCGGCCTTCAGCCAGGACTCCAGGCGCTCCCCGTCCGAAAGACCGCTGTGCAAGACTGCAAGAGCATGTCCGCCACTGAAGTCGGCAAAGCGCGCTCTGAGAACGCCTTCGAGCTGCGGTGTCAGATTGATCTCGGGCACCATGAACAGTACCTGCCGGCCCATGTCCAGGACCTTCCGGGCGGCATGGAGGTAGACCTCCGTTTTACCGCTGCCGGTGATTCCCCGCAGCAACACCACCCCATGGCCCTGCATTGCGGCAATCGCCGAGACAGCTGACTGCTGCTCATCGTTCAATTGATGCGCGTCGGTCTGTAAGCCAGCCGCGCCGGAAAAGCCGCTCGCTATGGCTCCCGCCTTTTTGAGCCGTTTCTCAAGCCTCAGTACCGGCCCGCCCCCAGAGCGCTTTCCCGTGTACGACGAGGCCTTGCGCAACGGTGGCGGCAAGGCAGGCAGCATTACCTCGCCCAAGGGCCGGTGGTAATAGCGCGATGCGAAAGCCATTAGCCGCAACCAGTCGACCGGCATGGCGGGCAGGTCGTCGAGAACCTGTATCAGAGGGCGGAGCTGCCCAGGCTCGATTCCCGGCTTATCCGGGACCTCGACGACGACCCCAACCAGCTGACGGGGACCAAACGGTGCAATCACCCGCTGCCCGACGCTCACCGGCTGTGCACTGCAATAGTCGAACAGGCCTGGCAGGGGCACGTCGAGCGCCACGCGAGCGTAAAAAACCGCCTGGCCAAGCTTTGGGTCCGGGCCACTTTCGCTCGGCGGCGGCAAGGAGGAATGGGACATGAAGTTAAAGCGAATTCTCGGTATGGCCTCGAACCCGTGGCTTTACGCGGCCCCGGAGCGTCACAGCGGATGACCTTGTGGATAACTTTGGGGAAAACGTTGGGGGAAATCATGGAGCGGAGCGATCGACGCCCAGTCGCTGCTCATATCCAACATGAGATTTTCTCGTTTTACTAATGAAATCAACTGCTTATAACATCAACTTAAAACGACATCACATGTATGACAGCAATGTTGCAGGGCACACTTGGCTGTGTACAACCATGGAGACCGGGTGCCCTGCAAGCCGGGTTATCCCGACTATTACAGCGTTATTCTGCGTGCATGCGGCGGCTGTACGTGTGTACTTCATCAACCAATGCCTTGACGGCATCGGGCGGCGTGAAGCGCGAGATACCATGGCCGAGATTGAATACGTGACCGCCGTTGCCGACAGGGCCGAAATCGTCTATCACCTTGCGGACCTCGGAGCGGATCGCAGCGTCTGGCCCAAACAGCACCATCGGGTCGAGGTTGCCTTGCAGTGCCACACGATCACCGACTTGTTTGCGGACCTTCCCGAGGCTGGCCGTCCAGTCTAGTCCCATGGCGTCGCAGCCGGTCTCGGCGATCTGCTCAGCCCACAGCGCACCGCCCTTGGTGAAGACGATGACGGGCACCTGGCGCCCCTCGCGCTCGCGCACCAGGCCCTGCACCACTTGGCGGGTGTAGGCCAACGAAAACTCCTGGAACGCCCCATGCGCCAATACCCCACCCCAGCTGTCGAAAATCATGACAGCCTGAGCACCGGCCTGTATCTGACAATTCAGATACTGAACCGTGGCTTCAGCATTGATGCGCAGCATCTGGTGCACAAGGTCAGGGCGCGAATACATCATGCTCTTGATGAGCCGGTAGTCGTCAGAGCCTTTCCCTTCGACCATATAGCAGCCGATTGTCCAGGGGCTTCCCGCGAAGCCGATGAGCGGCACCTTGCCGTCAAGTTCCCGGCGAATGAGGCTCACCGCTTCGAACACGTATTCGAGCTTGCCCATGTCGGGGACCGTAAGCTTGCGCACGTCTTCTTCGTTGCGCACCGGATGCGCGAAGCGCGGACCTTCTCCGGCGACGAAGTCCAGACCGAGGCCCATGGCGTGCGGGACGGTCAGAATGTCCGAGAACAGGATCGCGGCATCGAGATCGAAGCGGTGCAGCGGCTGCAGGGTGACCTCGCAGGCGTATTCGCGATTCTGCGCCAATCCCATGAAAGAACCCGCGCGAGCACGCGTCTCGTTGTACTCCGGCAGGTAGCGGCCGGCCTGGCGCATCATCCAGATAGGCGTGTACGGGACGGGCTGACGCAGAAGCGCACGCAGGAAAACATCATTTTTGAGAGAGGGCAGGTTCACGGCATTCCTTTCAATCAGTTTGCCTGATTTTACCCCCCCTGCCCCGTTAATTGGCCGATACCCCCAGAGCTGCGACTTTCAGGGGCAACCGGCCTGCGGCTCGCTGCAAAATGGACCATTCCCGCGAACACGGCGGCCCCTGGATTCAGCGACGCACCTGGGTCACTACGGCGGCGCGGTAGCCCGGCAACGCGGCCAGCGTTCGGCGTATGTATGGTGGCCGGGCTTCCGACACCACTGCGAATGATGCGCGCACCGTGAACCGGCGACACAGTGGGCGCAATGCTTGTGGCGGGCGGAGTGATGCCAGGTCTGGTGGAGGGCGGCTCAGCGAGCGCCCGGAATGGAGCCGCGTCGATATCGTGCTTGCGCATTAAGGCCCAGAAGGCGCGCCGATGCTTCTGCGCTGCCCGAGCGGCCATGGCGATGTTTCCGCCATGCCGCCCAAGGGCTGCGGTAATGTAAGCCCGCTCAAACCGTTCGATCACCTTGCTCTTGGCCTCACGGAAGGATTCCCGAGACGAGGCATAACGCGATGCGGCCGCCTCGGCGTAAGCTTCGAGGTCCGGGCCAGAATGAGCCAGGATGTCTTCGCATATGGCGTCGATCGATGCCGACCCGGCCGTGTATTGCGTGCCGGCCGTGGCTTCCGCAACAATGGCGGGGACGGAATTCTGCACCCGCAGCCGTTGGTGATCGAGGAGGCGCTCGAGCCGTATCCGAAGTTCGTGGCTGCAGAACGGATCTCGAAAGAAGTCTGCCATGCCGAGCTCATACATGTCATGGAGGCCTGCGGCGGTGAGGCCGCGCACATAAGCAATTACAGGTGTTTGCAGGCGGCCCTTGGCCTGAGACAAAGAAATACGGGCCCAAGGAAGCGTTGCCGGCGTGACCGCGAGAATGCACGCATCATAACGACGCAGAGCCATTCCCGAACTGCTCAGTACCGCCGCAGCCATGGGTGAGGCGAGGTCTACCGGCGGTTCGAATGCATGGATATGCAACCGACCGCCCGCGTGGCTGCCAATCAAGCCTTCCACCCACTGTTCCGTGCACCGCGTAAACAACAAGGCGCAATCCAGGCGCTCCCGCATGGTCGTCTCCTATGTCTATGGTGATGGAAGTCCAATGATGCAAACGTACGTAAATTGACACAATTCGTATTTCCAACAGCGCGTTTACACCGTTGACATGCCGGAGCGCGACCGGCGTGTCGCGGTCAATGGACGCCGGGACCAGCCAGTTACACCCAGGCCGCGCACTGTGAGCCGTTGAGATAATATGCCTTTCATGGAGACCCCCGAGACCGCCGCCCTGCTGCATACCCTCTTTCTCATCGCCATCGTGGCGGAGGCCATGACGGCCGCTCTCGCGGCAGGCAAGCGTGAGATGGATTGGGCGGGGGTCGCTATGCTGGGCTGCGTCACGGCTCTCGGTGGGGGCTCCGTACGCGATGTCCTCCTTGGCAACCAGCCGCTCACCTGGGTCGAGCACCCTTATTACCTCCTGCTGACTGCGGGTGCCGCGTTACTCACCATCGCGGTCGCCCAGTACATGCATAAATTGCGCAACATTTTCCTTTTACTGGACGCCGTGGGGCTGGTCGTCTTTACCGTAATCGGCTGCAACGTGGCGATCCGCATGGGGTTGCCCACTGTGGTGGTCGTGGCGTCCGGAATGATTACCGGCTGCGTGGGCGGTGTCCTGCGGGACATCCTCTGCAACAGCATCCCCCTTCTTTTCAGGGCGGAACTGTATGCCACCGTGTCGATCCTGACGGGCTTGTTGTATATCGTCGGGCGCCGGCTGGAATTCGACCACCAGGTGGTAATGGGCACTGCCATGGTGGTCGGCCTGAGCCTGAGGCTACTGGCGCTGCGCTATGGCTGGTCGATGCCCAAATTCGTCTACGGCGGCAACATACACTGAAGCTCGGCCGCGCGGCATGTCCGTTGCCCCATAAGATTCCGAATGGGTGCCTCTCCGGCACCCGATGTTCGATGTCTTCTGGAGGTCAGAATGGGTGAATTTGCTAAGCAAACGAACGCGACGTACGAGAACGGCTACATTCGTTTCTTTCTAGGCGAGGGGGAAAATCGGCGGCAGTTCGAGATTTCGGGCGATGCCCTCTTGCAGGCCTTCGAGGCGCGCGACGGGACAGGCAATGCGCTGCTGGAGGCATTCGAACAGGGCCGCGACGAGATCCTGGCCGCTGCCAAAACGGCCTCAGCGACGCCCACCACAGACGGCATCATCGTGCTGGGTAGCGGCGACTTCGAACCGAAGAATGACCGGGGAGGCATTTCCCCCGGTGAAGGGGATAATCCGCTACTGTAACTGTGTGCCCTTCAACAGGGGCCTTTACCGGCCGGCTTAGGTCGGTTCAGCGCCTCGGTCGGGGCTCCACTTATGAGCACTAATCCCCGGCCGGTGCCACTGTCGCTCCTTCGATGCCGTGCCGCTTGAGCGCGGCATCGATGAAGCCGGACGCCTTCATTTCCTCAACGAACGCGGACAGATACGCATGAGCTTGTTGGCCGCGATTCCGGTGAAGCCCCATTGCCTGGCGAATGACCATGAATCGGCCCGGCAGGAGTCGCAGCTGGCCGATTCGAGCGGCGTCCGCTTCCAGTTGCTGCCGGACTCCGGCCGCAACATCATGCCGATGTTCGAGAAAGTGATCCACCACAGCCTGAGAAGATGAAGCACGCTCTATTGAGGCGGCTTTCAGCTCCCGGCTGAGATAGAGATCGTAAGCGCTACCTTTTCCAACGGTCACCGTATGCCCGGCGCGATCCACCTGCGCGTTGTCCTGGAGCGGGGAAGCCTCTCTGACGAGATAGCTGCCTTCGATAAGCACATAAGGCGCGGTGAAGGCGATATGCTCTCCGCGCTTGGGGTCGATCGCAAAAAAGCCGAAGTCGGCATTGCCCTCAGCCACCGCATTGACTGACTCCGCAGCAGTCTTCCACTCGACAAGTTCCAGCTCCACTCCCAATCGCGCGGCGAACTCCCGCGCCAGATCGACCGATACGCCCGACGGCGAAGGCTCCGGCGCGTTTCGGCGGGCCAGTATGGGATTGCCAAGATTAATTGAAGCCCGAAGGCGGCCTTGCGGCGCAAGCGCCTGCATCAGATCTTTCGTGAGCGTCATGCTGATGATCGTTCCGGTTGAGGAAGATTCGACCCGCCCGATGGTGACGGTCTTGTCCAACCGGAAGTGTACTCACGGCGTAGGCCGCAGCAAAGTCATGCGGCGCGGCGCGCTTATCGCGGCCGGCGTGAGCCAGCCGCACACGTGCCTATGATGGGCCTTTGTCTATGACGGGTCTTCGGCGATTCGCAGAGGGGGCGCCCCGACGACTTTCCGTTCCCCCAAAGACAAAACCCCATCTGCTTTGTAGCAGATGGGGTTTTGAGGGTATAAGTGCCTGACGATGACCTACTTTCACAGACGGATGTCAACTATCATCGGCGCGAAGGCGTTTCACGGTCCTGTTCGGGATGGGAAGGCGTGGGACCACCTTGCTATGGTCGTCA
>JAJUGH010000102.1 GCA_029268265.1 Alcaligenaceae bacterium
AGGGCCGCATAGCCGAGCGACGCCAGCACCACCCATCCCGGGGTCATGAAGAAGTCGGACATGCTCATCCGTACCGGTCGTTACACGATGCCGGGATGATAGCCCAGGCCATTGGAACGGCACGGTCGGCAGTGGGCGGCCCCTACTCCTTGCCCCTGCTTCCTTGGCGCATGACCGGCTTCGCGAGCATAGGGCGGCGCCCGCCCCTATCCGGGCACTACTCTTCTCGCATGATGACGTCGTCTACAGCGAAGCCCAGCGTACCGGCGTACTCAAGCATCTCTTTTACGGTCGCGCGGTTCGCCTGCTCGTCGCGAGACAGGACCCATAAGTATTTGCGGTCCGGCGTGCCGACGAGCGAATACTGATAGCCGTCGTACAGGCGAATGATCCAGTAGTCGCCCCACACCATGGGGAGCCAGGACGTCCACTTCGGCGCAAATCGCACTTCCAGTCTGGCGGGATCCTGCGTGCCGCCCACATCAGCCATCCTGCCGGTGCCTTCGGCCATCTTGGTGCTGCCGTCTTCCTTTCGGCACTGATTCACCACCTTGATCGTGCCGTCGGGCTGCAAGGTGTAGTCTGCGCGCACGTCGCCGGCGCAGTCTGATTGAAAGCGATTGGGAAGGCGGGCCTGTTCATACCAGGTGCCCGCGTAACGGTCGAGATCGACGCCGCTTTGCGTGGGCAGTTCGCGCGGCGATGACGCGCAGCCGGCAACCAGCAGCGCGGCAGAGATTACGGCAAGTTTCTTCATTGTTATCCCCCGTGGGTCAGGTCAGGCAACGTCTGCGCGTGTGACTCAGCAGAAGTCGGACCCGGGGGGAAGAAAAAAGAAAGGGCTGCTCAATGGCAGCCCTGACTATTCCAGCGTTTCGTTGGTGGGTCGTGCGCGACTCGAACGCGCGACCAACGGATTAAAAGTCCGCTGCTCTACCGACTGAGCTAACGACCCATGCCAAGAAAGGCAAGATTCGGATTATGGCGCAAAATTGTTGGGCGTGTCAAACGTAGACGTCTCTCGCCGCCATGCGCGCGTCGCAGCACACCGCGCAGGCCGGGGTGCTGCGCGCACGGAGCGTCACCCCATGCGTGCCAACAGCCCGCGCCCGCCTGATCAACGTGCGCGCGAGATGCGGACCTCTGCGCCCCGACGCTTCACTTCCAGACCTTCCGAAGGAAGAATCTTCAGGCCTTCGAGACCCTTGATATAGCTGGAACCCTGCATCTGCATCACCCGAATCTTGTTGCGCATGACTACCGGGCTGTGCTCAGGCATTCCGAACATCCATACCTCATCGAGGAGCCGGGCGGTATTGAAGTCCGAAGTGTGCAGGCCGCCAGGCCCGAGGCACAGCATGTGACCTTCACGCCCGAACACCGGCATGGTGTCGAGTTCGCAATCCATTTCCAGCAGCGTGCCGCCTTCGTAGCGCCAGCCGGTGTTCATATCCCACCAGGCCGAGCCTTCAGGAAGATAGACACGCGCCTTGCCGCCCGGCTCGAGCACCGGCGCCACCAGCAGCGCCGGGCCCAGCAGGTATTGCGTGTCCCAGGCCTGCGCGACGGGATCCGCCGGGAAGCTCAGGGCCATGGATCGCTGCACCGGCAAACCAGTACGCACGGCGTCTTCAATAATGCCAAGGACGTAAGGAATCAGCCTATAACGCCATTGCAGCCAGTGGCGCACCAGCTCCTGCGTGGCTTCGTCAAACGCAGTGGGGAGCAACGCAGGCAGGCCCTGAAAGCTGAAGTTTGCCGAAAAGACGCAGGTCGCCAGCCAGCGCACATAAAGCTCCGGCGTCATGCGATCCGTGGGATGCACCGCACTGCCCAACCGATGCGTCTGCACCGGAATACCGCTGTCGCCCAACGAGAGTGCGGCCCGCAGGCTGCGCTCCATGCCCGCCCAGTCATTCTCGACCTGCGGGCCCACTTGCCATGCAGATCGTTGTACGGCCGGGAACAGGTCGGTGCTGACCACCACGCCTTCTTGCGGCGTGCGGTGCCCCGCCACGGCGTCGAACAGAGCGCGCCGGGCCAGGAAGGGATATACCGTGCGCAATACGGCGGCACATTCGCCACCGCGCGCCGTCACGTCATCGGGGATATCCGTCTGCACGTTGCAGACGATGGCGCCCAGGCCTTCATCCACCGCCTGACGCTGACGCTCCACCCAGAGGCGGTAAACGTCGCGGTTGGTGAGGTCAAGCAAGCCGAAGGGCTTGCCTCCCGTGAATTCATTTCCCGGAAACACGCAAGCGGAACCGTCTTCATCGCGGATCAGCAGCCAGCCCCGGTCTTCCCATTCTTCAAACAGAGCCGTGCCTTGCAGCACTGCCGGCAACGTGGGCGCGGCGACCTGCACGCCGGCCTTCTGCAGCCGCGAATGCAGCTCTCTCAGCTCGCCGCAGCGTTGCGTGTCCCATTCGAAGACCGGCTTATCGCTCTGGAAGCCATAGGGCATCGGCGTGGTGAGCTGCAGGATATCGACGCTCCACTGCTTTTCGCGAAAGCCCTCGATGATCGCCAGCGTTTCATCAATGGACGCATCCGGCGCCTGCTCCAGCCACACGCCCATTGGCCATAGCCCGGGCTGTCCGGCCCGGCCCGTCAAGGCAGTGAACTGGTTGAGGATTTCTGACGGCTCGCCGGCGAACAGGAAGAAGTCGAGAACCGCTCCATGCACAACGTAATGGCAGGCATCGTCAGCCGTAGCGGCAAGGTCATACTCCACACGATCGAGCGTGTTGAAGTAAATGCCCCACCCTTCCGTGCTCCACAGTAAGGAAGCCGCGCGCGCAGCCGGGTCGTCCGACACCAGCGTACAGCCTCGGCGGTCCATGTCTTCGGTGCTCTCACCCAGGCCATGCAGCGCTTCGTCTTCTTCAAGGCGGGTGGAGACGCGCCACAGCGTGTTGCCGTCTCGCTCGCCTTTCTGAAGCGCACCGTCCGGATGAGTTTCCAGAATGCAGGTATCGCCGCGATACAGGGCAAGGCGCAGCGGATTGTCAGACACCTCGAGCGCGATTTCGCCTTGCTCGAGCCGCCATCCCTGACCGCCGACCACCGAACTGGTGGACATCTCTCCGACAGGCTCATCGCGCACCAGTAGCATCTCAGTGTGCGCCTTTTGGCGGGCAGTGGGTTTTTCCTGGCGCGCGGCAAGGACCTCGGCTTCGGCACAGCGGACGCGATACACGCCCGGCGCGTGTGCCTCGACTTGCAACGCAACACCGGCATCGGGAAGACTGAAGTCTGCCCGAACAGACGTTGCGTGGTTGAATTCCAAATGGGTCAAAGGAGTAACTTGAACTTGATCAGAGTCGTGCGGCACAGCGCAATCCTCGGGCCTTGGCCCAATAAGCATTCAAAAGCCATTATTCTGACGGATTTGAGCTATAAAATAAAATCGCGCCCATTTCCTGCTCGCCTTTTGGCCGTGACAGGGCACCGCATGCCGGCCGTCCCAAGGCAGTAAGTACGCTATCGCGGCCTGATTGCACGCAGCAATTCTCGCTCCACGGGCAGGGGCTCGCCCCCCAGGCTGGCGGCCATGATTTCGCCGGCCAACGTCATCCAGCTCAGCCCCCGGGAGCCATAGGCGCAGGCCGTCCACAGCGTTGCATCGTGATCCACCGGCCCGATAACCGGCAGATGATCGCTGACGGCGACACGCCACCCTGCCCAGCCGTCCGGCTCGGCTCCTGCGGCCTCGAAGGCATCCGGCTGCTTGTCCAGCAAAGAGGCCACCTTTCTGGCCACCGCCAGAAAGCCGGCACGGGACGCCGCGCTTACCGTTGCGTCGAAATCGTAGGTACTACCGCCAACATGGATGCCATCGACGGCCGGTAGCCAGTACCCGGCGCCGGCCACGATGGCATGCGTATCCGGCACAGCACCGGCACGGAAATATCCGACTTGCCCGCCCATGAGCTGCATCCTCTCGAGCTTGGGATGCGACGCTTGAAGCGCGCCGCGTAAAAGCGCTGGTGTGCCGGACGCCGCCGCAACCACCGCCAAGGGCGCCTCTGCCAGTACCACCCCATCAGACGAAACCGCCTGCCAGCGGCCGGCACTGCGACGCAGCGTTGCGACGCTGCCGGCACGGCTCTGAATGGAAGGACCCGACAAGAGGGACGCGACCAAACGTTCCGGCCGCAATAAGGCTCCGGCCGGCAACCAGACGCCGCCGCCCCCCAGAGAGACGCCGCAACGTTCCAGAGTATCAGACGCCTCACACCAGCTTGCCCACTCCGGAGGATGGCCGAGCGCACATAACGCCGCCCGCCAGGCGGGCGAGTCTTCGTTCGCAATACGCATGAGCGAGCCACAAGACTCCACGACACCCGGCAACGCCTTCCAACGCAGGCGGCCAAGCAATATTCCCGCACGGCTCAGCCTGGACATCGGATTGTCGTCCCGGCTCAATGCCGGGGTCATCGCCGCACAGCGGTGCCCCCGGTGTACCCCGGCGGGCCCGTCGGCGAATGCCGGGTCGAGCACCGTCACGGCATGACCGCGTAGTGAGAGAGAATGAGCCACCCCGGCGCCGGCTAGCCCACCCCCGATGACGAGGACATTCTCGCGACGGCGAGGCACCGGCGTCCGCCCCAGGCCCTCGCGCAATACCGCGCGCGACATGTCCCGCTTGCCGCCGAAGCCCGGGGCTCGCGAGACGATGAAGCCAGCGGCCGAGAGATCACGCCTGACCTGCCCGGCCGTGCACCAGGTTGCCGCGGTCGCGCCTTTGTTCGCCATGCGGACCAGCTGTCCGAACAGCTCGCGCGACCACATGGCCGGATTAAGTCGGGGCGAGAAACCATCAAGGAAGAAAGCATCCACCCCGGCTTCCACCTGCCGTGCCAGATATTCGACCTTGCCAAAGGCCAGAGTGAGCGTCACGCTACCCTGCTCGAACTCCAACCGATGCAGACCCGGCAATAACGGTGGCCAGGCCTCCAGCAGCGCATCCGCCAGCTGGCGTATCTCCCCCGTATGGACGGCCAGCGCCGCAGCCAGGTCCTCTCGGGAAAGCGGATGGCCTTCGAACGACACCACATGAAGGCGAGGTGCAGCTTCCGCGTCATGCCGCCATGCCTGCCAGAGCGCCAGAAAGTTGTTCCCGAGCCCGAAGCCCGTTTCGCACACGGTGAACGCATGGCGCCCGCGCCACCGCTGGGGCAAGTCATTGCCATGGATGAAGACGTGACGAGCCTGCTCGAGGGCGCCCGCCCGAGCGTGATAGACGTCTCCGTACCGTTCGCTTGCCGGCACGCCGGCCGAGTCGAAGTGGAGCCGGCCGCGCTCCAGCGGTTCCCGTCTGGCCTTCATTGCACGCCTCCGCCTTTCGTCATAGGCCTCACGTACAATGAAGGCCATCAATCTGAGAGGCTTCGATGAACCAGGAACATGTCATGCAGTCTTTACGTCTTCCCTTGAGTGAGTGCCTTGACGCCGCAGTGACGGCGGCACATGCGGCCGCTGCAATTCTACAGTCGTACGCTCACAACCGCGCCGAGCTGGTCATCGACACGAAGATGCGGAATGACCTCGTCTCGCAGGCCGACCGCGAAGCGGAACAGGCCATCATCGATATCCTGCTGGAGCGCACACCCCAGCTGGGTATCGTGGCCGAAGAAAGCGGCGGCAAGGCATCCGACCTGGCCACCTGGTACATCGATCCTCTCGACGGCACCACCAATTTCCTTCACGGCATTCCACAATACGCCGTATCGATCGGGCTGATCGCGCACGCCGGCGCACGCGTCAATGGCGACGAAGAGCTCGATCGCGACACCCCGGTGATCGGCGTGGTCTACGACCCCAACCGCGAAGAGCTTTTCACCGGCCTGCATAATGTTGGGGCTTGGCTGAACGGCCGGCGGATTCAATGCTCGCGTGCGGCCAGCCTGGCGGAATCGGTGGTAGGCACGGGCTTCCCCTTCCGTGATTTCTCGTTTGCCGAGGAGTACATGCCGACGCTGCAATACGCCATCTCGAACACCCGCGGCGTTCGTCGCCATGGAGCTGCCGCGCTCGACCTTGCGTGGGTCGCTTGCGGTCGCTACGATGCATACTGGGAAATGGGCTTGGCGCCGTGGGACGTTGCTGCAGGCACGGTACTCGTGCGCGAAGCCGGCGGTATCTGCGAAGACATTTTCCACACCGACCCCTGGCCCATCGGCGGCTACATCTATGCGGGCAACGAGCACACCGGCCCCGCGCTTGACGCCATGATCCAGCCCCATATGAAACCACGCTGACATCCAAAAGGAGCGGACCCGACATGAAACTGGCTGAATCCATCGTAGGCTGGCAAGAAGAAATCGCCGGGATCCGTCGCGACATCCACCAACACCCGGAACTGGCCTACGAAGAGGTCCGCACCTCGGAACTCGTGGCCAGCCGCCTGGAATCGTGGGGCATCCCCGTCGTACGCGGGCTGGGTGTCACGGGTGTGGTGGGCACCATTACCGGCCGCAAAGACAACGGGCGAGCCATTGGCCTGAGGGCCGACATGGACGCCCTGCCCATGCAGGAACTCAACACCTTCGGGCATGCCAGTCGGCACGAAGGGAAAATGCATGCCTGTGGGCATGACGGCCACACCGCCATGCTGCTCGCCGCGGCGAAACACCTTGCGCAAAGCCGCGATTTCGAAGGCACCGTCCACGTGATCTTTCAGCCCGCCGAAGAAGGTCATGGCGGCGCCAAAGCCATGATCGACGACGGGCTCTTCGACCGCTTCCACATGGATGCAGTGTTCGGCATGCACAATTGGCCGGGCATGCCGGTGGGTAGCTTCGGACTCACCGCCGGGCCCATCATGGCCTCTAGCAATACCTTTGGCGTGCTCATTGAAGGCAAGGGAGCTCACGGCGCCATGCCGCACCTGGGGGCGGATCCGCTGATGGCGGCTGTCCAGATCGTGCAGGGGCTGCAGGCCATCATTACGCGCAACCGCGATCCGCTCGACCCGGCGGTACTGAGCGTCACCCAGATTCACGGCGGCTCGGCCGACAACGTAATCCCGACCGACGCCACGATACGCGGCACCGTTCGCACCTTCTCCGATGCCGCGCTGGACCTCATCGAGACCCGGATGAACGCGATCTGCGAACAGACCGCGGCAGCTCACGACTGCAAGGCCACGCTCGACTTCCAACGCAAGTATCCCCCTACGGTGAATACGGCGGCTGAGTCCGAGTTTTGCGCTCGCGTCATGGAAGGCATCGTGGGCGCGCAGCATGTGCAGCGCAACATCACGCCTTCAATGGGTGCGGAAGACTTTGCCTTCATGCTGCAGCACAAGCCGGGCTGCTACGTCTGGATCGGAAACGGCACCGGCGAGCATCGCGACGAGGGCCACGGCATGGGTCCCTGCATGCTGCACAACGGCTCCTACGATTTCAACGACGACCTCATTCCCCTGGGCGGCACCTACTGGGTTGAACTGGCCCGCCAGTGGCTGGCGAACCCCACTGTCTGAGGGTCCGGCGGCCGGGCGGCAGCCGTTACGGCTCGGCGCCATGAATCACTACGGCATGACGGGCACATTCCCTACAAGCCGGTAAAATGCGGGGGCGCTGATCGCGCCCCTTGCCATGCCGTGCGAGCCGGCCGACACAACGCGCGACGATCCCGTGGCCGCCCGCCGGCGCCACCTCAACGTGGAGCCACTCCGTGAGCACCGACAACCGCAGCACCCTCCCCGCCGAACGGCAGCCAGTGTTACGAGTCATCCCGCTGCCCAAAGACGCCAACCTGCATGGAGACGTCTTCGGGGGCTGGATCATGGCCCAGGTCGACATCGCCGGTTCGGTGCCGGCCACCCGCCGTGCGGGGGGCCGTGTCGCCACGGTGGCAGTCAACGCCTTCGTCTTCAAGCAGCCTGTGTTCGTGGGCGATCTGCTGAGCTTTTATTCGGACATCATCAAGGTGGGCCGGACCTCCATCACTGTGTCGGTGGAAGTCTATGCCGAACGGCACCGCATGGACGCCGACGTGGTCAAGGTCACCGAAGCTACGCTCACGTACGTGGCCACCGATGAGAACCGCCGCAGCCGCCCGCTGCCCCCAATCTGATGCACAACGAGTCCATGGCGGAGAACGAAGCAACCCTCGCCCAGCCGATGACCGTCCCGCGCCGACTGGATCCCGAAGACGCCCAGCTCGCGCTGCAACGGCTGCAGGCTGTCCTCAAGCGCCCGGAGGTAGCGGATGCGCTCGAGCAGTGGCAGGAGGAGGATCACGACCGCCGCCAGCTGCCGGAAGGCATCCTGCCCACCGAGCACGAGGGCGAGATACGCGACATCGTCAACGATCTGCATCCGTCCGACATTGCCTTCATTCTTGAATCGCTGCCGGTACTGGAGCGTCAGGCCGTCTGGCAGCTGGTCAGTGCGGAACACGATGCCGACGTGCTGCTCGAGGTCGACGACTGGGCTCGGGAATCGCTCATCGAGTCCATGGACCGTGACGACCTCGTGGCGGCGGCCGAGCACATGGACGCCGACGAGATCGCCCACCTTGCTCCGGACCTTCCGCCGGACGTCGTGGCGGAGGTACAGAAAGGACTTACGGAGCAGGAGCGTGCCCAGCTGCTCGAAGCCATGGGTTACCCGGAAGGCACGGTCGGCGCCATGATGGACTTCGAAATGGTCCGCGTAAGGGAAGACGTCACGCTCGAAGTCGTCCTGCGCTACCTGCGTCGCTTGCAGGAACTGCCCGATCACACGGACCAGATATTCGTCGTCGATCGCGAGGACCGCCTGCAGGGCAGGCTGCCGATCAGCGTGCTGCTGGTAAGCGAGCCGGAGGCGCTAGTCTCCGAGACCATGCAGACGGAGTACCTCAGCCTCAATCCCCTGGACTCCGATGCCGAAGCGGCCGGCGCTTTCGAGCGCTATGACCTCGTCTCCGCACCCGTAACTGACGACCAGGGCAGGCTCATCGGCCGCGTCACGATCGCCGAGGTGGTGGACGTCATCCAGGAAGACTCGCAGGAACAGGAGCTGTCACGGGCGGGCCTCCAGGAAGAAGACATCTTCGCCCCGGTCAAGGCCGCCCTACGCAACCGGACGCCCTGGCTGCTGGTGAACCTGATGACGGCTGCCACGGCGTCGCTGGTCGCTTCAAGGTTCGAAAACACCGTGAGCCAGATCGTCATACTGGCGTTTCTGATGTCGATCGTGGCGGGTATTGG
>JAJUGH010000103.1 GCA_029268265.1 Alcaligenaceae bacterium
CGTCTGACGGCAGCCCTAAAGCGCTGGCACAACAGATCAAGCAGGAATTGCCCATTATCGAATCGCTGGTGGAACGCGCCGATATCGCGATTCAGTAACGCCGCCGGCGCCATTCGCCTCACCTTCGCATCACTTCGCATCATCGAGACTTCAAGATGTCAGTTCAACGTTATTGGGACTTCCCCCACCTGAGCCGGCGCATGCCGGTGCTTGCCGCCAATGTGGTCGGCACCACCCAGCCGCTGGCGGCACAAGCCGGCCTGCGCATGCTGCTCGCCGGGGGCAACGCGGTCGATGCCGCTCTGGCCGCGGCCATTACGTTGACGGTCGTCGAGCCCGTCATGAACGGCATCGGGGGTGATGCCTTTGCGCTGATCTGGGACCAGGGCAAGCTTCACGGATTGAATGCGTCCGGGCGCGCTCCGCAGGCCTGGACTCCGGAGTACTTTTCCGGCCGCAGCGCCATGCCGGAAATCGGCTGGGGCACGGTCACCGTCCCGGGCCAGGTGGCAGGCTGGGCCGAACTCTCGAAGCGTTTCGGTCGGCTGCCGTTCGCCGATCTCTTCGTGCCGGCCATCCATTACGCCCGGGAAGGCTTCCCCGTTTCACCGACGATTGCCCGCCAATGGGCCGACCAATCCCCCTTGCTGAAGGATCAGCCGGGCTTTGCCGAAGCCTTCCTGCCGGGGGGCGCGGCACCGGTTGCCGGTACGCGTTGGCGCTTCCCCGAGCAGGCCGCCACGCTGGAGCGAATCGCCGCCAGCATGGGCCGGGATTTCTACGAAGGGGAATTGGCCGAGCGGCTCGCGGCCTTCGCCCGCGAAACGGGTGGGGCCATTACGCAAGCCGACCTGGCAGCGCATCGCTGCGATTGGGTGGAACCCATCTCGATGAGCTACCGCGGCGAGTATGTTCTTCATGAGATACCGCCGAATGGGCAGGGCATTGCGGCTCTGATGGGCTTGGGCATGCTCGACAACTTCGACCCGCCCCGCGAAGACGATCCGCGTTCGATGTTCCATATTCCTGTTGAAGCCATGAAGCTGGCATTTGCCGACCTGCACGAGCACGTGGGCGATCCGGCCACCATGGAAGACCTGGCGGAGCAACTGCTCGACAAGGACTATCTGCGCCGCCGTGCTGCGCTAATCGATCCGTCGAAGGCTGCCGAGCCGGCCCCCGGGCTGCCGGGGCAGGGTGGTACGGTGTATCTGACGGCCGCCGACTCCGACGGCATGATGGTCTCATTCATCCAGTCGAACTATCATGGTTTCGGCTCTGGAGTTGTGGTGCCCGGCACGGGAGTCTCGCTGCACAACCGGGGCCGCAGCTTCTCCCTGCAACCGAACCATCGTAATCGCGTTGGGCCCGGCCGCCGCCCGATGCACACCATTATTCCCGGCTTCATCACCCGCAACGGCGACCCGTTCGCCAGCTTCGGCGTCATGGGCGGCAACATGCAGGCGCAGGGCCACGTGCAGATGATGCAGCAGCTGATCGATCTCGGTCGCAATCCGCAAGCGGCCGTGGATGCGCCGCGCTTCCGTATCGAGGCCGGGCCGCGCGTCATGCTTGAGGCCCATACCCCGGAAGCAGCCGTGGAACTGCTGCGCAGCCAGGGCCATACGCTGGATCCCCGCCCGCAGGACAGCCTGGAATTCGGCTCGGCTCAGATCATTCAGCGTTTGCCGGAAGGCGGTTACATCGCCGCGTCGGATCCCCGACGCGACGGGCAGGCCGTCGGCTACTAAGCATTTCCGTTACGCAGTGCCAGACATTTCCATCATGGAGAGGAGACCCGCATGAAAACTCGAAAACATTCCCGTGCTGTCCTTGGCTTTGGCTTGCGTGCCGCAATACTCGCGGTCGCAACGGCCGGGGCTGTTCAAGCCGCGTCCTTTCCCAACCAGCCGGTTACGCTGATCGTGCCGTTCCCGCCGGGCGGCACCACTGACATCGCCGCCCGTACGGTGGCGCAAGCCATGGAAAAGGCTCTGGGCGAATCCGTGGTGGTCGATAACCGGGCAGGGGCGGGCGGCAATATCGGCATGGCTGCGGTTGCGCGGGCCAAGGCTGACGGCCACACCATCGGCATGGGCACCATCGGTACCCAAACCATCAATCAGTTCCTGTACAAGGACATGGCGTTCGATCCTACGAAGGATTTCGAACCCATTGCGCTGGTCATGACGACTCCGAACGTGATCGCGGTGAATGCGAAGTCGGACATCAAGGACATGAAGAGCCTCGTGGCGGCTGCGAAGGAGGGCAAACTGACTTATGCCTCTCCGGGCGTGGGTTCATCCGTGCACCTCACCGGCGCCTATCTGGAGCAGGAACTCGGCATCGAGATGTTGCACGTACCCTTCAAAGGCGTTGCCGGCTCCATGCCTGCACTGATCGGTGGGCAAGTCGATATCCTGCTCGATAACCTGCCCAGCACCCTGGCGCAGATTCAGGATGGTTCCAAGGTGCGGGGTATCGCGGTCACGTCCGCAGAGCGCTCCCCCTCGGTGCCTGACGTCCCGACGGTGGCCGAGAGCGTTGTGCCCGAGTTCGGTGTGACTGCATGGTTCGCCCTGTATGCGCCCAAGGGCACACCGCCGGAAGCGCTGAGCAAACTGACCGAGGCAGCCACCCAGGCACTGGCCTCCAAGGAAGTGCAGGAACGCTTCCAGACGTTCGGTGCCCAGGCCGGCTCGTTGTCCGGCGAAGACCTGCGCGCGTTCGAAGAGGAAGAGCGGGCTCGCTGGAGCAAGCTCATCAAGGAACGCAATATTTCCACGCAATAGGCGTTGGACGAAACTCGTTTTGTGGAAGGTATATCGGTGAACAAGCTTGAAACGATGAATGGCGCAGACGCCCTCTGCGACACCTTGTTGGCCAACGATGTTGACGTGTGCTTCGCCAACCCCGGCACGTCGGAAATGCATTTCGTGGCGGCGCTGGATCGCAAGCCCGAAATGCGTTGTGTGCTGGGCTTATTCGAAGGCGTCGTCACCGGCGCGGCCGACGGCTACGCGCGCATGGCAGACAAACCTGCAGCCACGCTGCTGCATTTGGGCCCGGGCATGGCGAACGGCCTGGCCAACATGCACAATGCCCGGCGCGCCAACACGCCCATGGTGAACGTGGTGGGCGAACATGCCACGCATCACTTGCGGCATGATGCGCCCCTGCACAGCGACATCGAAAGCCTGGCACGACCCATGTCCGACTGGGTGCACCGCATCCGTTCCGCAGACGACGTCTCGCCATCGGCGGCGGCAGCCATCGAGGCGGCCACCGCCGACCCGGGGGGCGTCGCCACGCTGATTCTCCCGGCCGACGCTGCATGGCAGCAAGCCGGTCCCGGCATACACAAGGCGCGCCGGCAGGCGCCTGCGCAAGTGGATGACGCCACGGTTTCCCACGTGGCGGCGGCGCTGCGTAATGGTCGCAAGACCGTGATTCTGATGTCGGGCAAAGCCCTGCGGGCCGGCGCACTTGAAGTCGCCGGACGTATCGCGGCGAAAACCGGCGCGCGGCTAATGGCCCAGCAGTCCAATAATCGCATGGAGCGGGGCGCCGGACGCGTACCGATCGACCGTGTACCGTTCGCCGTCGACGCCGCCCTGAAGGCGCTGGAAGGCACCGAGCAGCTGATATTGGTAGGGGCCCGCGTGCCGGTTGCCTTCTTCGCCTATCCCGGCAAGCCCGGCGTGCTGATTCCCGAGAACTGCCAGGTCATCACCCTGGCACCGCCATCGCACGATCTCCCACAGGCGCTGGAGCAGCTTGCCGATGCAGTAGGCGCCACGCCCGCTACGGAAGTCACCTTCGCTGAGCGCGGGAACATCGCGCTTCCGGACGGCAAGTTGGATGCGAGCGCCGTCATTCAGGCCATCGGGGCACTGTGCCCGGAGAACGCCATCATTTGTGACGAGTCGGTCAGTTCAGGCCGGGACTCGTTCAAATGGACCTGGAACGCGGCGCCGCATGATTTCCTGCAGATCACGGGCGGCGCCATCGGGATCGGCATTCCTCTGGCTACCGGTGCAGCAGTGGCGTGCCCGGATCGCAAGGTCATCCTCATGCAGGCGGACGGCAGTGGCATGTATACCCCGCAGGGCCTGTGGACGCAGGCGCGCGAGGAACTCGACGTAGTCACCATCATCTTCGCCAATCGCAGCTATGCCATTCTGCATAACGAACTGAAGATGATGGGTGCCGGCGAGCCGGGCCGCAACGCCCGCCGCATGCTTGACCTCGACACGCCGCCCGTCGACTGGGTCAGCATGGCCACCGCCATGGGCGTCGAAGCGGCCAGGGCGACCGACGCCCGAACGTTCGTCGATCTGCTGCGTGCGGCCGTGTCCCGCAAAGGCCCCTTCCTGATCGAAGCCGTCATTTAAGCCACCCGTCGGGCGGCACCTTATGGATTTCTACTGAGCATCGGCATGAGCACATCCACAGCCATACATCATCGCGACATCAGCTATCACCTGCATCCCTACACCAATGCGGTGAAGCATGAAGAGGTCGGCCCCCGCATCATTGACCGCGGCGAAGGCATCTACGTATTCGACGACCAGGGCCGCCAGTACATCGAAGGCATGGCAGGCCTATGGAGCGTGGCGGTCGGTTTCAACGAGCAGCGCCTGGTCGATGCCGCCACGCGGCAACTGGGCAAGCTGCCGTTCTATCACACCTTCAGCCACAAGACTCACACGCCATCGGTGGAGCTGGCGGAAAAACTGGTGCAGCTCACCGAAGGCCGCATGCGTACGGCGTTCTTCACCAATTCGGGTTCCGAGGCAAACGACACCGTCATCAAGATGGTCTGGTATTACAACAATGCACTGGGCCGAACCGAGAAGAAGAAAATCATTGCGCGGGCGCGGGGCTATCACGGGGTCACCGTGGCCTCGGCCAGCCTGACGGGTCTGGCGCCCAACCATCGCGGATTCGATCTTCCTTTGTCGAAGATGAAGCACGTGAGCTGCCCGCACTTCTATCGCGAGGCCGGTGAGGGCGAAACCGAGGCCATGTTCGCCACCCGAATGGCCGATGAGCTGGAAGCGATGATTCTGCGTGAGGGCCCCGAGACCGTGGCGGCCTTCATCGGCGAGCCCGTCATGGGCGCGGGCGGCGTGATCGTGCCGCCGGAAACTTATTGGGACAAGATCCAGGCCGTCTGCCGCAAGTACGACGTGCTGCTTATTGCCGATGAAGTGATAACCGGCTTTGGCCGCCTGGGCACGATGTTCGGATCGCAAAAATTCGACATTCAGCCGGACATCATGGTGCTCTCCAAGCAGATCACATCTTCCTACCAGCCGTTGGCCGCCGTCCTGCTGGGCGAAAAAGTGCACTCCGTGATCGCACGGTACTCCGGTGAGCTGGGCGTCTTTGGTCACGGCTATACGGCCAGCGGCCACCCGGTGGCCACCGCTGTCGCACTCGAGAACATACGCATCATTGAGGAGCGAGGCCTTGTGGAGAATGCGGCCCGTGTGGGCGAAGTATTGCAAGCCTCCCTGCGCGAGCTGGCGGACCATCCTCTGGTAGGTGAGGTTCGCGGAACCGGTCTCATTGCGGCGGTGGAACTTGTGGCGGACAAGCAGACGCGCAGGCAGTTCGAACCGCTGGGCAAGGCCGGGGCCGCCGTCTTCGAACGCGCCCATGCGCATGGTCTGATCGTGCGGGGCATTCAGGACAGCATCGCCTTCTGCCCGCCGCTCATCATCACCGAGGAGCAGGTCCGCGATATGGTGGGTCGCTTCGCCGACACACTGGAAGAAGTGAGGGCCGATCTCACGTAAACCCTCCCTTGGCGATCGGTATATCCGATTCGCGGGTTGGTACTCTCCGGGCCGTAAGGCCCGGTTCTTTTTTCACCTCAGTTGTTCCACCTATTCCCTTTTGCCCGAATATCCCTATAATTGCGAATGGTTCGCATTCTCATAGGGGCATCCATGGCATTCCAGAATCATGAACGCGCGGTTGAGCTGCGTCGTCGTTACGAAGAGGTATCCGCTCGGGAACCCCGAGCACGCATCAGAAATATAGCGGGCATGATGGGCGAGTCGGAACTCGAACTGGTGGCGGCGGGCGTGGGCGGCATGAAATCCATCGCACTGCGCACGCCCCCGCAAGAGATCTTTCGCGAGCTGGGTCAGCTGGGTCGGGTGATGGCACTGACCCGTAATGAATACTGCGTGCACGAGCGGCATGGCCGCTATGAGGACATACGTGCGGGCAAGACCATGGGCATCGTGCTGGGCCCGGATATCGACCTGCGCATGTTCTTCACGCACTGGGCGCATACCTGGTCGGTGGAAAGCGACGGCAAGCGTTCCCTGCAGTTTTTCGACCGTGCCGGCGTCGCCGTGCATAAGGTCTATCTCACGCCCGAGACCGACACCGCCGCATGGGATGCGCTGGTCGCCCGCCACACCGACGCCGAGCCTGCATGGCCGGTGCTGGAGCCGCTGCCCGAAGCCGAAGAGGAATTGCATAGCCAGGCGCCATCCGGCTTCCGCGAGGACTGGATGGCCATGCAGGACACGCACGAATTCTTCTCGTTATTGAAGCGGCATCGCGTGCACCGGCTTACTGCGTTGCGGGATGTCGGGCCCGACCTGGCGCAGCAAGTTCCTGTGGAGAGCGCCGAGCGCATGCTCACCGATGTGGCGGCTGCATCGATTCCCTTCATGTGCTTTGTGGGCAATCACGGCATGATCCAGATCCACTCCGGTCCCGTCCAGAGACTCAAGCGTACCGGCCCGTGGTTCAACGTGCTGGAGCCGCATTTCAATCTTCATCTCAACACGCAAGCCATCGCCAGTTCGTGGATCGTCAATAAACCAACCGTAGACGGCTGGGTCACCTCGCTCGAATGCTTTTCGAGCGAAGGCGACCTCATCGTTCAATTCTTCGGGGTACGCAAACCCGGTCAACCGGAGCTGACACAATGGCGCGCCTTGCTGGAAAGCTATTGTCCGACACCGCTGGCGGCATGATGCTGAGGGTAGGCCTCGTTCTGGTCCTGTTGCTGCTGTCGCCGCTGGTATGGGCGGCCGACCGTGTGGTCAGTTTGGGCGGCAGCGTTACCGAAATCATTTTCGCTCTGGGTGAAGGTGATCGGCTTGTTGCCACGGATGCCTCCAGCCTTTATCCGGAAGCCGCCACGCGCCTGCCACAGGTGGGGTATTACCGCAATCTGTCGCTGGAAGGCATTCTGTCCCAGCGACCCGATCTTCTTATTGTCTCGGAGAATGCAGGCCCGCCGGAAACGCTTTCCCGCATCCGCGACATGGGGGTGCCTATTGTCGCGGTATCTGACGATCCCGGCATTGAGTCACTTTATGAGCGAGTGAGCCAGATCGCCACCGCGCTAGGCGTGCCGGAAGCAGGGCGACAACTACAAGCCGAGATACAGACGTCCATGGCGGCACTGTCGGGCGTCCCCCCCACCGGGAGGCGCGCCCTGGTAGTGCTGCACCGAGGTGGGCCTCTCATGTCGGCCGGCGCCGGTACGTCGGCTGACGCACTCCTGCGTCTCTCCGGGTTGGAAAATGTCGCAGCAGGAAGCCGCGGCTATCGACCCTTGACCGAGGAGGCGCTGCCGGCCCTGGCTCCCGAACTCATCATCACGACCACGACTTCGGCTGACAGTGCCGGAGGCATGAACGCATTCGAACAACGTCCTGGCGTGGCAGCCACGCCGGCGGGCAAGGCGGGAAGGGTGGTGGCCATCGACGATCTACTGTTGTTGGGCATGGGCCCACGCGTCGCCGAGGCGGTGAGGCAGTTGCGTGCCGCAGCCGACTGACATGATTCGGCTGCACGCCGCTGAGCGGCGGCCCATGCTGGTAACCACTGCATTGTTCGTGCTACTTGCGTGGGCGATTGTTGCCGCGTCCATGAGCGGCGCCATGGAGACCCCGTGGAGCGCCTTGCCGGATCTGTTACGGCCGGCCGGTAATGAACCGGACATTCTCCGGCAGGTTCTTCTCGAAATCCGGATTCCCCGCGTCCTGTTCGGCGCTGTAGCGGGAGCGGCACTGGCTGTCACGGGCGTCGCCATGCAGGCGCTGTTCCGGAATCCGCTGGCCGAGCCCGGGCTCGTGGGCATCACCTCCGGCGCCGCGCTCGGTGCCGTATCGGCCATCGTTCTGACTGCGGGCGGCTTTCTGCTGATTGCGGCGGCGGCCTTTGCCGGCAGTCTCGTTGCCACCTTCCTCGCCTATCTCCTGGGCCGGCGCCATCCCGGAATGGCCGGTCTGCTGCTGGCAGGAATCGCCATCAACGCCATTGCTGGTAGTGCCATTGGTCTCTTGACCTATGCCGCCGATGATCGGCAGTTGCGAGACCTGACATTCTGGAGTCTCGGAAGCCTGGCGGGCGGAACCTGGCAGATCATTGCCTGGCTCGCCCCGTGGTCACTGATCCTGATCGGCTGGCTATGCCTGCAATGGAGGCCACTGAATGCACTGCTGCTGGGTGAGCGCGAGGCAGCTCATCTCGGATATGAGCTGAAGCCCCTGCGACGCCGGCTAATGGTGGTCATCGCCCTCGTGGTCGGGCCACTCGTGGCGGTTACCGGGGGAATCGGCTTCATCGGTCTGGTCGTGCCGCATCTGGTGCGTATGGCCCTGGGGGCGAATCACCGTCACTGCCTGCCGATCTCGGCCGTGGGCGGTGCGCTATTGCTGGTGCTCGCAGATTGGCTGGCGCGCGTCGTTGTCGTTCCGGCGGAATTGCCGATCGGCCTGGTTACGGCGCTGGTGGGCGGCCCCTTCTTCCTGTGGCTGCTTCTGAGAGCGGGGCGGACATGGGCATGAAGCTGGCCTGCCGGCGGCTCTCGGTTCTGCGGGGCGGCCGCCTCGTATTGCGCGAGATCTCGCTGGAAGTGGGAGCGGGCGAGGTATTGGGCATTCTCGGGGCAAACGGCGCGGGCAAGTCGACGCTGTTGAGCACGTTGGCGGGCGAATTGGCCATCGACCCTGTGTTGCATATGCAATGTCCGGTCACCGTGAACGATATCGACATTGTGCGCTTATCTGCCGCCGAGCTGGCGCGGCGCCGTGCCGTCCTGCCGCAAAAGCCCGAACTGGCCTTCGACCTCTCGGTCGCAGAAGTCGTGTCCATGGGC
>JAJUGH010000104.1 GCA_029268265.1 Alcaligenaceae bacterium
ATCACTGCCAAGCTGTTTGGGTACGACGTGAAGGTGAATTACGGCGTGGAGCGCGAGTCGGAACTCATGCGCCGGCCCGACGTCAACTTTACCCGTCCGGCCACTGCCGGCGACTAAGGCGAGATCACGGCCATGGCTGCAACGTTGCTTTGTGGATTGGCGTCCAGTACCGCTGCAGCGCCGTCCGCGTCCGTACGAACCATTGGCGCAATGGCGCTGCGAGCGCTGTCCTTGATGTTTGCCTTGGTCGTGCTGCTGCCGTCGAGCTGGGCGCAGGAAGTGCCCGTACCGCCGCTTCAGCGCTGGGTAACCGACCAGACCGCCACGCTGGACTCCAATACGCTGAGTCATCTCGAGTCGGAGTTGACGGCCCTTGATGCCGCTAAAGGCGCGCAATTGGCCGTGCTGGTGGTGTCCACCACGGGCGACGACACGATCGAATCCTATGCGCGTCGCGTATTCGATGCCTGGCAACTGGGCCGGGAGGGCGTAGACGATGGAATACTGTTTCTCGTCGCGAAGGATGATCGCCGCTTGCGCATTGAAGTCGGGTACGGACTCGAAGGCGCCGTGCCGGACCTGCTCGCGGGGCGCATTATTCGGGAACAGGTGACGCCACGCTTCCAGGCTGGCGATTATGCCGGCGGCATCGTGGCGGGGGTGGAAAGTCTTCAACGTGCCATCAATGGCGAGGCGCTTCCTCCGCCAGCGGCCAGAACGGCGTCGGATGATGAGTGGGATGTCGAGGCCGTATTGTTGCCCTTGGCCCTGATGGCCTTCTTCATGCCGCCTCTGTTTGCCGCGTTCGCCACCACCGTTTTCACGGCCATTGCCTTCCAAAGCCTGTTGCTGGGCATCATTTTCGGCGTTGTGGCGGCAGTCTTGTCGCTTATCGGCCGGCGCTTTGGCGCAGGCGGCAAGAGCGGCGCAATCCGTGCTTCCCGCCGCGGGGGACTTGCCGGGGGATTCGGCGGAGGCTTCTATGGCGGAGGTGGCGGCTTCGGTGGCGGCGGCTTCGGCGGGGGAATGGGAGGCGGCGTCGGTGGCGGTGGTGGTGGAAGCGGCGGTGGCGGCGCTTCGGGAAGCTGGTAGGGAGCGGAGATGAACGCACCGACATTGCTCAAGGAAATGACCGGCTGGTCCAGCTTGGAAGGTCAATGGCTGCGCCGCAAATATTTCACGCCGGAATTGCTGGGGCTCATTACCGAACGGATCCGGGAGTGCGAGCGTGACCACGCAGGCGAGCTTGTGGTCGCCATTGAAGCCGTAAGCCCCATACATGAGCGTGATTCCCGGATGCGGGCGCTCGAAGTGTTTGGGCGGTTGAGCGTCTGGGACACGCCGGCAAATACCGGTGTGCTGCTCTATCTGGCGCTGGACCGGCATCGCATCGAGATCATCGCGGACCGTGGCGTGCCCGCCGAACCACATGAATGGGAAGCCGTCTGCTCGCGGTTGCGGCAGCGGCTGGCCGAAAAGGCGTACGGAGAAGGCCTGCTCGAAGCGATTGACGAGATCGAGGCAGTGATGAGGCGACATATCGCCGCGGAACCTGAGCACGCAGACGACACGGATACGGGACTTTCGAATCGGCCGGTGCTTATCTGATCCGAATCGACGACTGGGCACCATTCAACAAAGGGGAGGCCGTCGCTCGGGCGAGCGTTTTGGCTTTACGCCCCTAGTTCCGTCGCCAATTTCCTTACTGCCTGGTTACGCCGGTTCGAGGGCTGGTAATGCTCTTCCAACAGAGTGGACCACTCCGGGCTTGCGCGTGCTTCCAGCAGCGGTTCGGGCAACTGCTCCTTGCGCAGGGCCTCCGCCCTGTCATCAATGAGCTCCTCGATTTCAATGGGCCCGTGCGCAGCATGGCCACGCCTTTCCAGCGCGGCAATCAGTGCAAGGCCGCGCATTGCGAGCAGGCGCAAGACCGCGTCATCGACGGTGAGTTCCTGATAGCCTCTGAGCTTGCCAAGCAGCCGGCGCCCGAGCTTGTCGGCTCCCTGCCAGAGCCCGCCTGCCGCCGCGCCAAGCAGTGTGGCGGCACCCAGGCTGATGCCGGCAGTGAACATGTCGACGGTGGCCCCCGCCATGGCCCCGGCGGCCATACCTTTGCCGACCTGAATGCCAAAGTCCTTCAAGGCTTGGGGATGGAAGAGATCCATGTCCCAGCGTTCCCCCTGCAAGGGGAAGCTGTGTTGAGGGAAATCGGCGCTGCGGAAGTTGTACCGCTTCAATAAGGCGTCGATGCCACGGGCTTCGCGTTGCCGGGCGAGGCGTCGCAGACGTTCAGCGGCCTCCTCCATGGCGGGTGGCTCGGCCGGTGTGGACAGGCGTAGCGCCGCCACATCAATAAGCATCTCCGCCACGAGCAGCAGTGCATCGGCATGTCGCTGTTGTCGTTGCTCGGCAATGTCGCGCTTCATGGCGCGCAAGGTGGGGGCGTGGGGATCCAGCAGCAATGCCAGCTTGTCGTAAAGCTGGTCTTCGCCATCCAGTGGCGGCGCCACGGTGTCGAACTCCACGACGGCGTGCAGGCCCAGGCGTGAAAGGGCGCTGCGCCACTCGTCGATACGCAGGTCAGGGCTGTGCGTGAAGTTGAGCACCGGTAGCAGGGGATGGCCGCAGGAGGCCAGTACGGCCAGTTCATCGCGATGCTTGCCCAGTACCGGATCTCTGGCATCGATGACATAGATGCCGGCGTCGCATTCCAGCAGCGTGCGCAGTACGCGTGCTTCCTGCTCGAAACGGCGGTGGCTTTCCGGGCTGTCCAGAAAGCGCTGTATGCGCTCGGGGCCGTCCAGCCGCACGCCCGGTTCGGCAAGCTGGTCGAGGTAGTCGAGCAAGGCCATGCCGTCTTCCATGCCCGGCGTATCGAAGAGCTCAATGACGGCGGAGCCGCCCATCATGAGGCGAAGCCCTTCCACGTGGCGGGTCGTTCCCGGGCTGTCCTGCACCTGCCCGAAGTCCGGATCGCGGCTCAAGGTTCGCAGCAACGACGTCTTGCCGGTATTCGTGTGTCCGACCACGGCGAGCCGGAGCGAGCGCGCGGCGTTGTTCATGTTGATGGAGCCTCCGGATTGCGATCTTCCATGAGCCACGTCATGCCCGCATGAGTGCTGGCTGCAATCTGGTCCGGTTCGAAACCCGTCTGCAGTAACAGTTTCTGCCATTGGGCCCGCCGCGCCTCTGCATCCGCCGGGAGCAGGCACACCTGCATTGCTTGCGACAACGTGCGCAACTCCGACAGCAAGGCGGATGTGCCACGGTCGGGCGTCTGGCGCGCATCGCAAGCCACGAGTAGTCGCTCCGCCGGCCGGCTGCGTAAGGCATCAAGCACCTGGCGGCGTTGCTCTCGTGTATCGATCACGCCCAGGTCCGTGATGCCTGATGGCGTATCGTGGTCCGACGCCTCGGCCGAAGTGGACGGTGCATTGCGGGCGGCTTCAAGCAGTGGCCCGGCCACATCTTCAGGGAGTTCCACGCCCAGCACGCAGCGCCTGCCGGTCTCGACGCGGCCGGCGTGCCGGCCGGTGCCGGGAAGAACCGGTTGCGGCGCCGGTGCGTCGACTCCCGTAGAGACGCTTGGCGGCATCAGGCGGTCATGGAGCTCCGCGATTCCGGGCAACGAAGCATCGACGGTCATTCGGGAGAGCCGTCGACGAGAGACGAAGAGACTTATCGCCAGCGCGGCGATACGCGGCGCCAGCCCATACACCGCCACCACGCCCAGCAGCCACCCCGACCACAACGCCTGGGCGGATTCGGGCAGCGATTGCACGTTCCCGCTGGCCCGCACAATGTCGGCGGACGGCTGCGGAAAGCCCAACAGCGAAGGCAGCGCCCCCAGCGCATGGACGATCCAGACGTAGGTGTCCGGTGACAGTAGGGTGGTTTCCCACTGGAAGCTGTAGCGACGCACGGCTAGCAGCGCCATGAGGGTGGCCAGGCAACTGACCAGCGCGATCACCCATACACCGTGACCCAGCACGCCGGCGCACCATCGGGTGGCTTTCTGGCGGCTCAGAATCTCCAGCAGCGCCCGGGGAGCGAGGGCGGCATCGGGCCCGCGAGCCAATTTGCGAGTCAGATTGAGCCAGGCGTCGGCCAGCAGGCTGCCCGTGTCGCCGCCGCGCATGGCGAAGCTGAGCCCCCATAACACCAGGGTGACCAGATTCAGGCCGAGCAGGCCCATGATGGCCATGGCCAGGTTCACCGGCCGAGTGCCGTTTCCGAGAGCGCCCGCCGCGGCACTGGCACCAGCCAGCACGGCCAGCACCATAAAGGCGATCAAAACGATACGCGCGGCCTGACGCCAGCGTTGCACCACGGTGTCCAGGCCTTCCCGCTGCGCCAGCAGGCGCGCGCGGTGCGCGACGCGTTCGGGAAAGTTGCCGTCGCCTGCCCGCGCCAGGCCGGCTTCGGCGGAGTCTTCCAACGGGCCCCACAGCGATTCCCGCAGGCGTAGGGTCTCTGTAATCCAGTGTTCGAAAAAGCGTTGCGACATGGCGCCGTTCAGCGCCTCACGCGTCTGCCGGCGTCGCGCCGCCGAACCATGCCGCAATTTTGCGGTGGGCCTGTGCCTTGACTTCAGGCGTGATGTAGAAGGTGATGGTGGCCAGCGCACCCGCCATCACCGCCATGTCGTCGGTGTAGCCAATCAGCGGCGCCACGTCGGGAATCGCATCGAGCGGAAGAACGAAATACCCGAGTGCGCCGTAGATTACGCGGCGTGCCCACTTGGGGGTGGCGGGATTCTGCAAGGCGTAGTACAGATAAAGCGCCTTCTCGAGCACGCTGCGGCCGATGGATCGCGCATTCGGCGTAACCTTCTTCCAGAACTTGATGGGTGTGAAGTTGCGTGAATCAGCTTTCATGCGCGGCTCCGCTTGGCGTGTATCCCGGCCCTCATTGTAAGGCTGCAGCGCTTACGCCAGCCATAGACGAAAAAGGGCGCCGACACTGCGGCGCCCTTGAAGCGATGGGTAAAGCTTCAGCGCTTCTTTGTAATCAGGCCGTAGACGAATAGCACGATAATCGCGCCGACGATGGAACCGATCCAACCGGCACCTTCGCCCGGTTCGTAAAGCCCTAATGCGCCGCCCAGGTAGCCTGCCACGACAGCGCCGACGATACCCAGGATGATGGTCATGACTATGCCCATTTTCTGATCGCCCGGCATGATGGCCCGTGCGAGCAGACCCACAATCAAGCCAACGATGATCATGCTGATAATGCCCATGTCTGCGTCCTTACGTAGTTATGGTCCAAGCATCATAAGTCGGTCATGCGACAAGATGGCGATACAACGTGGCAACAATGTATCTTTCTGCTACCCCTTATCGGCTTCGTTGCGACCAGGCATAGAGCGCAAGTCCGATGCCGAAGGCCACGTACGCGCCTGTCAGGGCCGGCGCTCCCACACGCCTTTCGAAGCCTGGGGTGAGCCGCTCCGGGGTGCACTTCAAATCGACGGTGGCGGCAAGCGCCGTCACGGCCGTTGCATCGGCAATCACTTCGGGCCCACGGCGCTTGCGCCCATGCGGCGCCGCGGCTTCAAAAAACAGCGCCCAGAATATGGCGGCGAGGTGATGAATGACGTAGCCCGTTGCGGTATAGCGCAAGGACGGCTTGTTCTGACGAACGGCCTTGTCGTTCCAGACCCAGTGACTGATCGCATTGACTGGCGCGAAAGTACTGCGGCAATCGCGCGAGCCGGCCACTGCCAAGGCGGCTGTCGAAGTGATGCTGGCCAAACTGCCGGATATACAGGCTCGGCGGATGATGCTTACCAACGTTTTCATTCTGACGGCCCCGGAAGCCATGAGGAGCAACCTAGAATATCAGCAGCCGCTTTTCGGCCATGTAACGTTGTGTCTCATGAGGGGCGGATGGCATGAGAGTTCTCCTTACCGGCGCTTCCGGCTTTATCGGAGGTCGCGTGATGGAAGCCCTGCTTCGCGCCGGCCACCGAGTGGTGACGGTCTCCCGGCGGGAAGTGGCCCCTGGTATGTGGACGGTCCAGCATATCTCCCGGGATTTCTCTCGCGCGCTGAATCCGGCGGATTGGGAAGGCGCAGTGCAGGATATTGACGTGGTGATCAATGCGGTCGGCATTCTGCGCGAAAAAGGAGATCAGCAGTTTGATCCGCTGCACCATCGTGCGCCCGCGGCGCTGTTCCGCGCCGCAGCCTCGGCGGGCGTCCCGCGTATCGTCCAGATTTCAGCCCTGGGTGCCGATGAAGACGCCGTGTCCCCGTATCACCTGAGCAAGAAGGCGGCAGACGATGTGCTGCGTTCGCTGCCCGTGGAAGGAATCATCGTTCAGCCTTCCTTGGTGTTCGGCCCGGGCGGGGCCAGTGCAGCAATGTTTACCATGCAGGCGAGCCAGCCCGTGATTCCCTTGCCGGGCAAGGGCGGGCAAATGGTGCAGCCCGTGCACATCGATGACCTGGTACAAGTGATCGTTACCCTTGCCACACGCGCCGAGGTGGGACGTCGTTATGCCGGGCAGCGGGTAGCCGTTGTCGGACCGGACCCCCTGACCATGCGAGACTTCTATGCCAAGCTGCGGGGGGCCATGGGTTTATCAGCGCCTGCGCGCTTCCTGCCGGTCCCCATGGCTGTCATGCGGGTGGCCGCCGCCGCCGGTAAATGGTTGCCTGACAGTCCGCTGGACACGGATACGCTCGCCATGCTGGAGCGCGGCAATACCGCTGCGGCGGCGGACACGGAAGCGATTCTCGGGCGGAGCCCGCGCGCGGTGCGCTCGTTTGTTGAACCCGGCTGGCGCGCTGACATGCGGCTCGCCGCCGCCCTGCGTTGGCTCACGCCGATATTGCGCCTCAGTGTGGCGGTGGTGTGGCTGATTGCCGGCATCGTGTCGCTGGGGCTGTACCCTGTGGAAGACAGTCTCGCGATGCTGCGAGCCGTCGGTGTGCCCGAGCCGTTGGCCCCGTTCTCGCTTTACGCTGCCGCCGCCATGGACATCATCTTCGGGCTGCTGGTGCTGTCCTTCCGACGATGGCGGTGGTTGTGGGTACTGCAAGCCGCCGCGGTGCTGGTCTATACCGTCATACTCACCCTGCACTTGCCGGAGTTTTGGCTGCACCCCTTCGGCCCGTTGGCAAAGAACTTGCCATTCCTGGCGGTGCTCTGGCTACTGTATGAGGTTGACCGCCGCACATGACCTACCTGCTCGTCAAATGGCTGCATGTCGTTTTTTCGACCCTGATCTTCGGGACCGGCATCGGCAGTGCCTTCTATTTGCTCGTTGCGACGCTACGCCGAGACGCCGCGCTTGTTGCCGGGGTTGCCCGCATCGTCGTGTGGGCCGACTGGCTCTTTACGGCGACGACGGCAGTCCTGCAGCCGCTCACCGGGTTCTGGCTGATACACATCGCCGGTTTCCCGCTCAGTACGCCGTGGATTGCGTGGTCGGTCGGGCTGTACGTGCTTGCCATTGCCTGCTGGCTCCCGGTCGTGGGCTTGCAGATGCGCATGCGCGATCTCGCCACCGAGGCGGCATCCCGGGGCGAGGCCCTGTCCCCCGCTTACTGGCGTTGCTTTCGTTCGTGGGTGGCGCTGGGGGTACCGGCCTTCTTCGCCTTTATGGCAATCTTCTACCTCATGGTGGTCAAACCCGCCGAGGTGTTTTAGGACCTGGCGAATAGCGCGATGAGACTTTTCTTTGCTTACTGGCCCGACCCGTACACGGCCGAAGAGATTGCCGACTGGGTGGTACGCGCCCACGGCCTGTTCGGCGGGCGCCCCATGCGTACCGAGACGTTGCACATGACGCTGGCCTTTCTGGGCGAGGCGTCCGAGGAGCAGGCGCGAGCGCTGACGCAAGCCTGTGTGGAATGGAGCCTGCCGTCCGGCTCGATGGTGCTGCACGAACCGGGCCGCTTCGGCAATGCGCGGGTGGTGTGGCTCGGGCCAGGGCCGGAGTCGGGCTCGCTGGCTTGGCTGCACACGGCTCACCACACACTGTGGGCGCATCTGGCCCCCTTTGGCTGGCGACCGCGCGAAAATGAATTTCGGCCTCATGTGTCGCTGTTGCGCAATGCGGAGCCCGGCTCGCTCGAGCTTCTGAAAGGTGAGCCGGTGCAATGGTCGCCGGGACGTTGCGTGCTGGTGGCTTCGCGGCCCACCGATACCGGCAGTCGCTATACGGTCCTGGCCGAGGTCCCGGTGGGCAGTTGAAACACGCTCACCGCCTGCACCAGCAACTTCGCCTGATCGCGCAAGGAGCCCGCCGCGGCTTCCGCTTCCTGAACCAGCGCCGCATTCTGTTGCGTGACTTGGTCCATTTGGCCCACCGCAATATTGATCTGCGTGATTCCTGAACTTTGCTCGGCGCTTGCGACGGCGATCTCGTTCATGACGTGGCGTACCTGATCAATGCTTTCCAGAATTTCCTGCACGGACTCACCGGCCGAAGCGGCCAACTGGTGTCCTGAGTCAACTTCGTTGCTCGACTGAGCAATCAACCCACGAATTTCCTGTGCGGACGACGCACAGCGCTGGGCAAGGCTGCCCACTTCGGCCGCCACCACCGCGAAACCCTTGCCCGCTTCTCCGGCCCTTGCGGCTTCCACCGCGGCGTTCAGGGCGAGAATGTTCGTCTGGAAAGCAATGCCGTCGATAATGCTCATGATCTCGGCGATACGGGTGGATGTCTGACGGATGGCCGACATGGTGTCGACGAACTGATGGACCACCGATGCGCCCCGTCG
>JAJUGH010000105.1 GCA_029268265.1 Alcaligenaceae bacterium
AAACCTCACTGAACCACCCACCCAAGACGCGCCACCCGGCTCCTCCACCACTGAACAGTAGTCATCATGACAGTTGCACCTCGCTTCCAGCATCGCAATGGCACCCTCCATGCCGAGGATGTCTCCCTCACCGACTTGGCCAAGGAACACGGTACCCCGCTCTATGTCTATTCGCGCGCAGCACTGCACGATGCGTGGGAAGGCTACGCACGCGCGCTCCAGGGCCGTAAGTCCCTGGTGTGCTTCGGAATGAAGGCCAATTCGAATCTGGCGGTATTGAGCGAATTCAGCCGGCTTGGTGCCGGGTTCGATATCGTCTCCGGCGGCGAACTGGCCCGTGTTCTGGCGGCCGGCGGCGACCCCGGCAAGGTCGTGTTTTCCGGTGTCGGCAAGCAGGCGTGGGAAATGCAGGCGGCGCTCGACGCCGGTGTGAAGTGCTTCAACGTCGAGTCTGAGCCGGAACTGGAAAGACTTTCCGAAGTGGCCTCTACGCGTGGACGCCGCGCACGCATCTCTCTACGCGTGAATCCCGATGTCGACGCCCGCACCCATCCGTACATCTCCACCGGATTGAAGGAGAACAAGTTCGGTATCCCGATCGAGGCGGCACCGGAGGTATACCGACGCGCCACACGCCTGCCGGGCATTGAGATCGTGGGAGTGGACTGCCACATCGGCTCGCAAATCACCGAGGAATCGCCCTACCTGGACGCCCTGGACAAGCTGATCCTGCTGATCACGAATCTGAAGGCGGAAGGCATCGAGCTTCAGCACCTGGATCTGGGTGGCGGGATCGGCATCCGCTACACCGACGAGACGCTGATCGAACCCGTCACGCTGTTCAACCAGGTATTTGAACGGCTGAAGAACGCGGGGTTGGGGCATCTGGAACTCGTGCTGGAGCCGGGCCGCTCCCTGGTGGGCAACGCAGGCGTGCTGCTCACGGAAGTTCAGTATCTCAAGCATAGCGACGCAAAGAACTTTGCCATCGTTGATGCCGCGATGAACGACCTGCTGCGCCCCACCCTGTACGACGCCTGGCACGGCGTGGAACCAGTGGTGCCGCGCCCCGTTACTTCAGCGACGCTTTCGTACGATGTAGTGGGGCCGATCTGCGAAAGCGGAGACTGGCTGGCGAAAGACCGGCGTCTGGAGCTGCATCCGGGCGATGTGCTGGCCATCATGTCGGCCGGTGCCTACGCCTTCACCATGTCGAGTCAGTACAACTCAAGGCCGCGCCCAGCGGAGATCATGGTGGACGGCACACGCAGTCATGTCGTGCGCCAACGCGAAACCATCGAGAGCCTGTTCGACCTGGAGACCGTGCTACCGCAAACATGAGGCTCAGCCACGGCGAGGCTACTAAAGAACAGATGGTATATGCCGTAAAGGTAGAGTAACCTTGGCATCTATTCTAGTAACGCATAGTTACACAACTCGCCGTGGCACCGTAACCCTGTAAGGGTCGGTCCTCCCTTCGCAGCGTCTCCCAACATGGGTATGATGCGCTTGGACGGCCAACCTCACAGGAGCAAATCGACTTCATGACGGCTGCACGCGCTTACAAGTCGAAGTTGCTTGAGAGATTTAACTACGCCGCTTACGGCGGCATTCGTTATTTCTGCTTGGCGGCACTGCCGCTGCTCATCGCCCTTTTCACGGCGGTGGCCTGGCTCTTTCTCCCCACCCTGTATCCCGCCACGAACGGCGAACCCCTCCAATTCCGCACGCTTCCGCTCGAAGCCCAGCATGCCACTCCTCAGGCGAACCTTATCGCCCTGCAGACGCTGCCAAAGGTGAACCGCAGCGTCTTTCACGGAGGGGCATGGTTCACGCTAGAGCTGCCACAACGCGCGCTTCAGGAACCCGTGGCGCTGGACTTTCCCGCGCGCGGAGCAGAATCCATCACGTGCTGGCGAGACGACACCTTCGAAATGGTGGGCAGCGCCCAGGGCACCAACACGAACGGCGCCATGCGCACCAGCCGGCTCGGCTACGCCCTGATGCTCGGCGCCAACGAAGACGGACAGGGGTCTTCGTTCTCGCGTCTCATGTGCGAGGCGCGCTACAGCGAACCCACAACGTTCACGGCGCATCTGTGGTCCATTCCAGACCTGCGCATCGCCTCGGATCGCTTCCATCGGGGCATTGCCCTTCTTGAAGGCAGCATCATCACGCTGGCGGTCTTCCTCAGCATCATTGCGTGGCGCAACCGCGAATGGGCGTTCCTGCTGCTGGCTGTCTGGCTCATCGGCAATCTGCGCCTGGGCACCTATGCGCTGGGCTGGGACGGTCAGTGGCTGGGCTTCACCATCGACGCGGAATGGCGGGCGTTTCTGCGGAAGTTCACAATCGCCGCCTATTACATCGTGACGCATGCCTTGTTCACGTACCTGTTCCGCCCGCGCGGCGCCGTGCCCTCGCACTGGTTGCTGGTGGCGGTACAAGGATTGGGGCTGATCCAGCTGGCAGGCGCCTTCCTGCTGCCCTGGGATGCATTCCGGGTGCTGAGCTGGGGCGCATGGGGGGTGGCCGCGGCGGTCGGGTTCGCACTGGTCTCCACCGACATCGCGCGTAATCCGTCCCGCCTGCTCTCGTGGCGCTTTATTTCGCTTTCGGCGGCACTCGTCGTCATTCTGACGGGCCTGGTGCTCACGCTGATCGGACAGGAAGAACTGCTGGATACGTTCACCGGCGTGGTGGCCCTGCTGTTCTCCAATATCCTGGTTGCTCTGGCGGTGAGCGACATCCTGAGAGAGGGGCGCACGCAACGCATGCGCGCCCAGACCGATCTGGTGACCAGCTACGCCGTGGCGCCACTGGGCCTGTTCACGCTCGACTCCAAGGGCCGCTTCCTCAGCATGAATCCCATCCTGCGCGACATGCTTGACGTCAAGGACGACAGTACGCCGCACTACTGGAAGGACTACTTTCCGGAACAGGATTGGGCGGCCGTGGCCCAGGCCACCCTGGCCGGTAACGAGACCGAGATCCGCTACATGGATCCACATGGCGAGCGCAACTCTGCCTTGCACTTTGCGCTTCGCGCCGCCGTGGCAGATGAGCACGTAGACGGCTCGCTACAGGACATCACCGCAAGAGCGCGCGCCATGAGCGCCCTGCGCACCATGGTGGACAACGATCCGCTCACCGATGCACTGAACCGACGCGGTGTCGAGAAGCAGCTTGAAGAAGTCCTGCAGCTGCTGAAGGCGAGCAACATTCCCTGTTCGCTGGCCTACATGGATCTGGACCACTTCAAGCGCATCAACGGGCTGTTCGGCCACACCTCGGGCGATGAAATCCTGAAGCAGGTGACCGAACGCATACGGGGTCTGCTGCAGGAAGACCAATCGGTGGGCCGCATCGGTAGCGACGAGTTCGTCATCATTTTTCCGAATCTCGATGCCTCGGAAGCCAGGGTGGCGGCTGAACTCATCATTACCGAACTGAACGGCTCCTCGTACCAGGTGGGCCAGCGCGTGTTCCATGTGCGCTCGGCCATCGGGGTGGTGGAGCTGCACGCGGCCATGGACCCGTCTTCCGCCATTTCGGCCGCGTCCCGCGCCTGCCGAGACGCACGCAAGCAGCATCAGGACGTTGTGGTCTATGAGCAGGATTCCAGCGAGCTCCAGGCCCACACCGAGGAACTACGCCTATTCGACCAACTGGAAGGCGGCGCCTCTCCCAAGGGGCTGTATCTGGAAATGCAGCCCATCATGGCGCTGAACAACTCCGACGACACGTTGAACTTCGAGATTCTGCTGCGCGTGCGCGACTCCCATGGCCGGCTGTTGCCCACCGGCAAGATCGTGAGTGCGGCCGAAGAAAGTGGCACCATCACGATCATCGACAAATGGGTGTTCTCGGCCACGCTGGAATGGATGGGCAAGCACGAAGACCGCTTGCGCAAGACGCAGTTCGTGAACGTCAACTTGAGCGGCGTGTCGCTCAACGATGACAAGTTCATCGACAATCTCTTTACGCTGCTGGCCCGCCATGCTTCGCTTGCGCGGCGGCTCTGCGTGGAGATCACGGAAGGCGTGGCACTCCAGAACCTGGGCCGCACCCGCCGGCTGATCACGCATCTGCAGAGCATGGGCGTGCGCATTGCGCTGGACGACTTCGGCGCCGGCTATACCTCCTTCAACTATCTGAAGGAGCTGGGCGCGGATGCGGTCAAGATCGATGGAACCTTCGTGCGCGACATGATGACCAGCGAAACCAACGTGGCCATCGTACGCACGATTGTGGAGCTCGCCCAGAACCTGGGCATGACGATTATCGCCGAATGGGTCGAGGACCCTCGGGCGCTTGAAGTGCTAAGAGAGATGGGGGTGGACTACGTACAAGGCCATGCGATCAGCACGGCGCTCACGCCCATGGAGATTCTGGATGCCGAGTGCCTGACTGATCTGGTGGCCAACCCTGACACACTGGCCTACGTCAGACGCAGCTCGCAACAGCCAAGCCTGGGACTACCCACCTGAAGGCAGCCCCCGGGCCAGGGGGACTGCTTCGTATCCAGCATGGTATCGGCGCAGCACTGCGCCTTACAGTTCGCCGTAAGAGTGCAGGCCTGACAGGAACATGTTCACGCCCAGGAAGGCG
The DNA here is from genome assembly GCA_029268265.1 of Alcaligenaceae bacterium. GTDB lineage: Bacteria > Pseudomonadota > Gammaproteobacteria > Burkholderiales > Burkholderiaceae_B > Yanghanlia. The sequence continues at coordinate 4,612 of JAJUGH010000105.1, forward strand.
AAGCTGGTGATCAGCAGGCCCGCCAGCGCCCAGTAGGCCGCCATGGTGCCGCGCAGGCCTTTCATGAGCCGCATGTGCAGCCAGGCCGCGTAGTTCAACCAGACGATGAGCGCCCAGGTTTCCTTCGGGTCCCATTGCCAGTAAGCACCCCAGGCGTCTGCGGCCCACAACGCGCCGAGAATGGTGGCCACCGTAAAGAAGGCAAAGCCCACCGCAATGGCGCGATACATGATGTCGTCCAGCACTTCCAGCGGAGGAAGACGGCGGCCAATCGGGCCTCGGAAGGCCAGGATGGTCGCGACGATGAGCGCCCCGCCCCCGAAGTACAGCATCCAAGTGGCGGAGATCTCGCGCGAGCCGAACATGAAGGGCTCAGCGCACATGATGGCGCCCAGCAGGAACACGGGAATCAGCTTGCGGCGCGATACCGTCTCGCTATGTTCCTTCACCAGGTAGGCGAAGCCGACCATGGCGGAAAGCGCGAAGGTACCGTAGCCGATGAAGTTGGCGGGTACGTGCAGCTTCATCCACCAGCTCTTGAGCGCCGGCACGAGCGGCTGGATCTGGAAGGCCTCGCGGGTCAGCGAATACCACAGCAGGAACACCACAGACGAGGTCACCACCAGCAGCACGAAGCCACCCAGCGCACGCGTGTTGTAGCGGCGCTCGTAATACAGGTAGAACAAGGCCGTGATGAGCGCGAACAGCACAAACACTTCGTACAGATTGCTCACCGGGATGTGGCCGATGTCCGGGCCCAGCAGGTGACCTTCGCGCCAGCGGACCAGCATGCCCACAGTACCGGCATACACGGCCGCCCATGTCAGCCCGGTGCCCATCCAGGCCGCGGTACGGCTGGCATAGCCCACCCAATACGCTACCGTTGCCAGCACGAACAAGGCGCACATCCAGAGGATGGCGGACTGGGAAGACAGCAGATACTTCAGCAGGAAGACGGATTCCGCGCGCGTGATGTCGCCCTGGTGCAGCCCGCCCCCGCCGCTATACAGCCAGACGGCCAGCAAGGCCAGCAGGCCTGCGATGACGGTGAGCGAGCGTAGCGGCCGCCACAGCCAGCCCATCCAGACCAGCGAGGGCACCGTCCCAACCAGGATGGCCTTCTCGTAGCCGTCCATCGCGTAGTGATACTGGTTGAGCGCAAAGGCCGCGCCCAGGCTGAGCAACAGGAAATACGCCAGGTCCGTCCAGTCCGGCTTGCCGCGCAGACCGCGGGAGTCTCCGCTGGCCGATAATGGCCGGTCGTCCCAGAGGGCGGCGTCGGAAGTCGTCACGGTGTCGGTCATGGTGGCACCTCTCATGTGGTAAGTCGCTTGAACGCTTCTCTGAAGCGGTCGAATTCTTGGTTGAAGTCCAGGTTGCGCCGTTGCGAAGTCATGGCGCCCAGGAGCCGGCTGCCGCCCTGCTCACCCGGATGTATCCAGACCCAGATACGGCGGTCGCGGATATAGAACATGGCAAAGACGCCGATCACCAGGAACAGGCTGCCCAGGTATACGGTGTTCTTGCCGGGGCTACGCGTTACCTGGAAAACGCTTGCCTCGAGCTGGTCGAAACCGTTCAGCGTCATGAAGACCGGGGCCGGGTAATCCGGCAGATTGGCCAATGCGAGCAGCGCCATTTGCACCCAGCGCTGACCGTCGGCCCATTCTTCGCCTTCCCGCGATACCGCCGTGCCGCCTTCACGTATGCGGACCAGGTCACGCAGCTCGGTCAGCGAAAGCTGGATCATGGGAACGGCAAAGCTAAGCACTTTCTCGTGCTCTTCCGCCGGGACATTCCCCAGTATTCCATCAAACCCAGTGCGCTGGAAAGCATCCAGCGCTCCCGTGGCCGCCTTCTGCAACAGGTCGACATCGATGCTCGGCGTAGCGTTTCTTTCCGCGAAGCGTCGGGTGGCCAGATTCACCAATGCCGGGTCAAGCAGCGCGGCGCGCAAGCTCATGAACTCCGCGACCGAGTCATTTTCGTCGACGGGGATACGCACATAGCGGAAAGGCACCGCTTCGGACTCGCGGATGCCGGCCAGAATCACGCGGCTACCATCAAGCTCGATCGGCAGCATGTAATTGGTGTATTCGAACGCCTGACCATCGGCGCCGATGATGCGGTACTGCACGCTGGGGCCGACGTTGCGCATGTTTTCATTCGCAGCCGCTGCGGCACTACCGGTAACAGCCGCCACGTGTTCAATGACCGCCTTGGGCTGAGGCGGCTCTCCCGTTCCCAGATCTTCGACGTTAATGACCCGCAGCGCAGTGAATTCCACCGTAAGAGGCATCTCGCGACCGCCTTCGCTCACCACGATCTCGCTGCGGTCGCCCACCTTGCCGTCGATTTCGAAGGGCTTGTTCAGGGCTCCCCGCAAGGGATACCCAGTAAGCTTGAGGCTGCTGCCGCCATCATCGAAGCTGGACTGGTAAACCGTGACGCCCTTGTAGCGCAGCGGCTCGTTCACTTCGATATTTTGTTCAAAGCGCTCGCCGCTTTCCGGATCGATCACTTCGACCACGCTTCGGAATTTGCTGGGCATGCCGGTGGAGTAGTACTCCACGATGAAGTCCTTGAGCCGCAAACTGAAGGGTAGGGGCTGGACCATGACGCCGTCGCCAATATTGATGAGGCCGCTGGAACCCGTGGCGCCTTCCGGAATCATCATGTTGGCGCGGAAACTCGGGTTACCCGCCGGAAGCCGCCCCTCATCGGGCACCTGCGAAATCAGCATGTTTTCCGTGATGGGCTTTTTATCCAGCAACCACACCTGCAGCCGTACCGGCAGCTCGCTATCGAGCAGGCCGCCCACACAGATCACCACAATGGCCACGTGCGCGAAGATATATCCCAGCCGGTTGGCGCTGCCCTTCTTCGCGGCCAACATGATGCTGTCGCCGTCCTGGCGCAGCTTCCACCGGTACCCATTCTGACGCAGCCAAGGCTCCAGGCGCTTCATGGCACCGGCCGGCGTCTCGGCCATGTCGCCTTCGACACGATGATGGAAGGCCCTGAGGCTGCTGCCGCGCACGTGTTCACGGAACGAGCGGGCGTCTTTGACGAAGCGCGGTGTATTCCGTATGACGCAGATGGTGGTGGACACCACGAGAAAGCCCATGATGGCCAAAAACCACCAGCTGTTGTACACCCGCCAGATGGCGAACTTATCGAAGACGGCATACCAGAACGGGCCGAACTGATCGAAATAGGTGTTGGCCGTTTCGTTCTGCATGAGAACGGTGCCGATCACGCTTGCCACGCAGATGAACATCAACAGGCTGACGGCAAACCGCATTGAGCCCAGCAGTTCAAAGAGATCGGAAACCAGCTGGCGCGGGGAAGACTTGGATGTCACAGGCTGCTTTGAAAAAAAAGGGGGATGCCTGATTGGCATACCCCCTATTCTAGTTGGTGGCTGGGCCAAATGACCCAAGCATCACGACGGTAGTTTGTTCAAGCTCAAAGGACCGTTGATTAACGCAGGCCGGCGGCGTAATCCGCAACGGCGGAGATGTCGCGATCGGACATACGGTCGGCGATTTCGAACATTTCCTGGCTGTTGGCGCGATCACCGTCACGGAACAGACGAAGCTGAGCCGCAATGTAATCGGGGTGCTGGCCGGCGATGCGGGGATACTTGCCGGGCAGGCCCGCGCCGTTGGGAGCGTGGCAACCGGCACAGGCGGGCACACCGCGCGCTGCAATGCCGCCGCGCCAGATCGACAGGCCGCGTTCCATGGTTTCTTCGTTGGTCGCCGTGGCCGCCGTTTCAGGGTTCAATTCCTGTTGCGACAGGTAGTACGCCAGGTTGCGAATATCTTCTTCGGTAAGCGGTGCGGCCATGGGCGCCATCACGGAAGGCGCGCCATCAGGGCCGTTGCGCCGGGGGGGCAGATCGCCGCGCGGTTTGAAGTCGACGAGCTGCTTCACCAGGTATTCGTAGGGCATGCCCGCAATGTTCGGGTTGATGGGGATGATGCTGTTCCCCGCTTCGCCGTGACAGCTCGCACAGGAGATGACCCC
>JAJUGH010000106.1 GCA_029268265.1 Alcaligenaceae bacterium
GCGACTGCGGACACGAGCCAGTTTTTCGACAGCCGCGCAATGCCGATCAGGGTTCCCAGCAGCGTGGCCAGGACGATGCCCACGACCGACACGCGCAAGGTGTTCAACAGGCCGACCCAGATGGCGCGGCCATAGGTGTCCGCCGGCGAATAAGCGACAGGCGACTCGCCGATGGCGAAGCCGGCCTCGCGGCCCAGAAAGCCGAAGCCGGTGGAGATGTTGCGTACCGCAAGGTTGTGCAGCGTATTGGAAACCAGGTACCAGACGGCAAAGCCCACGAGGCCCACCACGATCACCTGATACAGCAGCGAACGCGTGGCGGGATCGTTCCAGGAAAAGCGACGGCGCGCGGGATTCGATACGGACGCGGAGGGTTTCGTCATTTAATACTTGGGGCAGAAAGGCATCAAAAGCATTCCGGATCAGAAGGGGCGGCCACCGATCGGCGGACCGCCCCGAACCTCATCGGAAGTGGTGCTAAAGCCTACGCTTTAGCGAATGGGCCAGCCGTACATCAGGCCGCCGTCCTTCCATTGCGCATTGAGGCCGCGCTCGAGCTTCATGGGCGAAGAGGCGCCGATATTGCGATCAAAGGACTCGCCATAGTTGCCGACTTGCTTGATGATGTTGTAAGCCCACTTGTTATCAATACCCAGACCTTTGCCCATTTCGCCGGTGACACCCAGGATGCGCTGGATGTTCGGGTTCGTGCTCTTGGTCATTTCATCGACGTTCTGCGAAGTGATGCCATATTCTTCGGCTTCGAGCATGGCGTTCAAGGCCCAGCGCACCACCATGAACCAGTCGTCGTCACCCTGACGCACCATGGGGCCCAGCGGCTCCTTGGAGAAGTCTTCCGGCAGGATCACGTGATCTTCCGGGTTGGGCAGCGTGGCCCGCACGGTGGCAAGGCCGGATTTATCAGTGGTGAAGGCATCACAACGGCCGCCCTCGTACGAGCGCATGGCTTCATCGGGGCTGTTGATGACCACGGGCGTGAAGGCGAGCCCGTTGGATCGGAACCAGTCGGCCAGATTCAGTTCGGTGGTGGTGCCCGGTTGCACACAGACCGTTGCGTTATCGAGTTCCTTGGCACTGGAGACACCAATCTCCTTCTTCACCATGATGCCCTGGCTGTCATAGTAGTTGGTGCCCGTGCTCATGAGGCCCAGGGTGGTGTCGCGCGTGACGGTCGCGGTGGTATTGCGGGTGAGCACATCGACTTCGCCGGATTGCAAGGCGGTGAAGCGCTGTTGCGTGGTGACGGGAGTCGTCTTGAATTTTGTTGAGTCGCCAAACACCATGGCGGCGATCGCACGGCACATGTCGACGTCGATACCGCTCCACTCGCCCTTGCTGTCGGCGATGGAGAAGCCGGGCAGACCGGTGTGGACGCCGCACTGGACGAAGCCCTTCTTCTTCACGGCATCGAGCGTCTCGCCTGCTTGCGCGGTCGCGCTGAAGCACAGAACGGATGCGCCGATGACCAACGCTTTCCCGAATTTCATAGAGTCCCCTCTCGATGTTGTTGATTGATCGTGGCATACAATGAGCATGCACGGCCCCGAAACTGTAGCCGCTCGTATACCGCCCGTAACATGGGGGATATCCCTTGAGACAAATTGTTTGAACCAGCGTGGTGGCCCGATGATCGAATTCCAGCATGTATTCAAATCCTATGGCCGCGGACGCAACATCCTTGCTGACATCAATTTCCGTATCCAGCCGGGTGAGTTCATCTTTGTTTCGGGGCCATCGGGCGCCGGAAAATCGACCCTACTCAAGCTGATCGGCGGGCTGGAGTCGCCCAGCCGGGGCGCCATTCTGGTGAACGGCCATCGCAGCGACCGCATGTCCGCCCGTGCCCGCCCCTACATGCGGCGCGCCGTGGGTGTCATCATGCAGGACATGCACCTGCTTTATGACCGCAACGCCATTCAGAACGTGTTGCTGCCCCTGGCTGTCACAGGCCACCCGCCGGCGCAATCGGTGTCGCGCGCCCGGGCCGCCATGGAGAAGGTGGGCCTCTCCGGCAAGGAGGACCTCAACCCTGTCGAGATGTCCGGCGGCGAACAGCAGCGCCTGGCCATCGCGCGCGCCATCGTCAATCGGCCTTCCATCCTCATTGCCGACGAGCCCACGGCCAATCTGGACGAGGACAGCGCCCGCCGCATCATGGATGTATTCCGGGACTTCAATCGTGTGGGCGTCACGACCCTGATCGCCTCGCATGATCGCGAGCTCATGGCCTCCTATACCCGCCGGACGATGCGGATAGAAGGCGGGCGTTTTACGGATACGGAGGCGGCATGAAGCGTTGGTTCTATCAACACCGATATGCCTTCGTAGTGGCCTTGCGCCGCTTGCGCAATCAGCCCTTTTCATCGCTCTGCAACATTCTGGTCATCAGCCTGAGTCTGGCCGTGCCGATCGTGGTCGCAGCGGTGCTAGACACGGCTCGCCCGGTACTTCAGCAGATTCCCGTCTCCGCCGAAGTCACACTCTATCTGGATCGCGGTGTGGGGGCCGGCGCGGCTGCCAGCCTGGGCGCCGAACTCCGTGAGCGACATGCAGACGATATCGAATCGGTCGAGGTGATCGATCGGGAGCAGGCGCTCGCCGAGCTCCGGAAACGCCCTGCATGGGCGGACGCTTTGGCGGTATTGCCCGGTAATCCTCTCCCGGACGCGGTTGTCATCACACTTCGGCAGCATCCTGAGATCGCTGAAACCACGAGACGGCTGAGCGCCGACTGGAGCGCCCTCGACAACGTGGATTCGGTCCAGGTGGACAGCGCCTGGGTCCAGCGCCTCCAGTCCATGCTGGATTTCCTGCGCATCGGTCTGCTGATGCTTTCCATAGGCGTCGCACTGGTGGTGCTGGCCACGGTTTTCAATACGGTGCGGCTGCAGGCACTCACCCAGCGCGAAGAGATCGCGGTCGCGCGCCTGGTGGGCGCCACGGAGTCTTTCGTGCGTCGGCCGTTCCTGTATCTGGGCGCGCTCACCGGGCTGATCTCATGCGGGCTGGCCATACTGGCGGCGTGGGCGGCTCTGCAACCGCTCAATTCCGCCATCAACCGCCTCGCAAGCAGCTACGGGACCGAACTGTCCCTGCAGTTGCCCGATAGCCTCAGCCTCGTCCTGGCAGGCGTCGTCGTGGCAATACTCGGCGCGCTCTCGGCCAGGTGGTCGGTGACTCGCAACGCCAACCCCTGAACATGTCGGTTCGTCCCGCTGAAACAGAAATCGTGCCGGCCCTGGAATCCACGCCCCTCACGGCTCTGCACGAGAACTTCGCCGCTCGCGTCTGTGAATGGCAACGTGCGCATGGGCGCCACCGCCTGCCCTGGCAGAAGACGGGCGACCCCTACCGCACCTGGCTGTCTGAGATCATGCTTCAGCAGACGCAGGTTTCGACGGTCATCCCCTATTACGAGCGATTCCTGGAACGCTTTCCCACCATCGAATCGCTGGCGGCCGCCACGCAGGACGAGGTCATGCCCTATTGGGCGGGGCTGGGTTACTACGCACGCGCTCGCAATCTCCACCGCTGCGCGCAAGTGATCGTGGCATCGCACGGCGGGCGCTTTCCTCCCACTGCCTGCGAGATTGCCGAACTGCCCGGTATCGGGCGCTCCACCGCAGCGGCCATCGCGGCCTTCTCTTACGGCGAGCGCACCCCGATTTTGGACGGTAACGTAAAGCGAGTATTCACGCGCTATTTCGGCGTGCATGGCCACCCCGGCGTGCGCGCCGTAGAACAGCGCCTGTGGCAGCTGGCTGAAACGGCCCTGGACGCAGCGCCGCCCGATCTCGACATGGCGGCCTACACACACGGGCTCATGGACCTCGGCTCCCAGGTCTGCAAACGCGGCAAGCCGGAATGCGGGGTCTGCCCGCTGGCGTCGGACTGCGTGGCCAAGCGACTCGGCCTCCAGCAGGTGCTCCCCGAGCCGAAGCCCAGGCGAACCGTGCCGGAACGTAGCTGCGCGATGCTACTGTTGCATCACAACGATTACGTATTGCTGGAGAAACAACCGCAGCCAGGGCTGTGGGGCGGGCTCTGGAGCCTCCCTCGCTTCGATACGCCCGACGAACTGGCGGACGCTTGCCGGAATCAGGGTATTACGCTGAGCGAATCGCAGCGAATGGCCAGCTTCGTGCATACCTTCACCCACTTTCGCCTGCATATAGAGCCGTGGTGCGTGGAAGCACCCGCGGGGATTGCCGAGACGCGCCCGCAGCAGGAGTGGATCCCGTTCACCCGTCTCGAAAGCGTTGCCATGCCGGCACCAGTGCGCGGTCTGATGGCCGCGCTTCCCGCGCCTCAGGCGGACGCGTTGCGCGAAGGACGATAACGGCTGATACTCATCAGGATGCCGCCGCCCACGCCCAGCGTGAGTAGCGCCGTTCCGCCATAACTCAGAAACGGCAGCGGCACACCGACCACCGGAAGAATGCCGGTGACCATGCCGATATTCACGAAGACATAGACAAAGAACATCATGGCCATGGCGCCCGCCAGCAGGCGGCCGTACTGGGTACGGGCCTGAACGGCGATGTGCAGGCCGCGCGCGACAAGCAACCCGTAGAGCGCCAGCATCATGATGCCGCCGTACAGGCCGAACTCTTCCGCGAACACCGCAAAGATGAAGTCGGTCGTGCGTTCAGGAATGAAGTCGAGATGAGACTGTGTTCCCATCATGTATCCCTTCCCGTACACCCCTCCGGAACCAATCGCGATCATGGACTGGATGGTGTGAAAGCCTTTGCCCAGAGGGTCCACGGTGGGGTCTAGCAGCGTACAGACCCGATGCTTCTGGTATTCGTGCAGGACGACCCAGTCAACGCCGGGCTGGCAGATCCGTTCCTCGAAGTGGACGAGCACCCCGAGCGATGCCGCGCCCACCACGAATAGGGGCACCAGCAGGCGGAAGGAAAGCCCGCCGAAATAAATCACCACGAAGCCGCTGGCGAAGACCAGAAGAGCCGTGCCGAGATCGGGCTGGCGCACGATGAGAATGAAAGGTATGGCGAGAAGCACGGCCGCAACGAAGAAGTCGCGTACTCGCAAGTTGCCCTGGTTCTTGTGGAAGTACCAGGCGAGCATCATGGGCACGGTGATCTTCAGCATTTCGGAAGGCTGAATGCGCACGACACCAAGGTCGAGCCATCGCGTGGCGCCCTTGCTGGTCTCACCAAAGAATTCCACGCCCAGCAGCAGGATGACTCCGAAGACGTAAACGTAGGGCGACAGGCGCAACAACACCGGTGGCGGAATGGAGGCCGCGATCCACATGGCCACAAAGGCAATGAGGAAGTTGCGGGCCTGGTCGGCAAACCGCCAGTCGGTGCCTCCCACGGCGGAATGCATCACGGTAAGACCCAGTACGGTCATGAGCACGAGCAACGCCAGCAGCGGCCAGTCAAAGGCCGTCAGATACCGGATGCCGTATTTCACTGCTCGTTTCACTCGACGCTCCTGGCCGATAGACGCGGGGCGGGCTGGCGCAGGCCGGGTACCGCGGGCGCGGGTTCGTCATCATCCGGCTCGGGCGGCCGTGCGTCCGGCGGCAGGGCGGCATCGGGCGATTCACCGAGAGCGCCCTCTTCGCCGGGTTCCACCGTGACGGCCGGCTGATAAGCCTCTTCAATACCTGTGGCTCGCCGCGCTTCGACCCTGGAAGGATCAAGCCAATAGTCGAACACCTTCCGTGCAATCGGGGCGGCGGCCGTGGTTCCCCACCCTCCGTTTTCCACAATGAGGGCCAGCGCGATTTGCGGATTCTCCATGGGGGCATACGCCATGAACAGGGAATGGTCGCGCAAGCGCTCGTCCACCGTCTTGGCGTCGTACTTGGCCCCTCGCAGGCTGTACACCTGCGCCGTTCCCGTCTTGCCCGCCGCCTGGTAAGGCGCTCCCTGAAAGATGCGCCGCGCCGTGCCCTTGCGAACGACGTCGACCATGGCGTCGCGGATGACGGCGAGGTTCTCCGGCTTGAGCGGGATCACGTGCGAAGGCTCGGTAACCGTCTTCTCGATACCGCCGTCACGCGGCCAGTGAATTTCATCGACCAGATGGGGCCGCATATACGCACCCCCGTTCGCCAGGACGGACGTGGCCTGCGCCAGCTGCAGCAGGGTGAAGGAGTTATAGCCCTGCCCGACGGCAACGGACACGGTTTCGCCGGCATACCAGCGTTGCTGAGACGGCTTTTTGTAGGCATTGCGCTTCCACTCGGTCGAAGGCAAGACACCGCGCCGTTCGCCATCCAAGTCGATGCCGGTGCGCTGCCCGAAGCCGAACTGCTTCGAGAAGTCGTGCAAGGCATTGACGCCGATATCCGGCCCCAATGCAAAGAAATAGGTATCCGAGGAGACCACGATGGCCCGGTGCATATCGGTCGACCCATATGCCACCCCACCCGCATTGCGGAATCGCTGGCCGCCGAACTCGAAGTAACCGGGATCGTGGATGCGGTCCTTCGCGCTACGCTTGCCAAGCTCCAGCGCGGCCAGCGCCACGAAAGGTTTGTACGTGGAGCCGATGGGGTACGTGCCGGTAAGCGGCCGGTTGACCAGCGGGTGGTCCGGCGATTCATTCAGCCGCTTCCAGTTTTCGACGTCGATGCCGTCAATGAACAGGTTGGGATCGAACGAAGGAGCCGAGACAAACGCCAGGACCTCACCGGTAGGAGGATGGATGGCCACCAGCGCTCCGCGCCTGCCTTCGAATTCCTTCTCCACGACTTTCTGCAATTCGATATCCAGAGAAAGTCGCAAGTTGGCGCCGGGCAGCGGGTCGATACGGCTTAGCGTGCGCACCGGGCGACCCGATGCGGTCACCTCGACCTCTTCGACACCGGTGCGGCCGTGCAGCACCTCTTCCCAGGTCTTTTCGATCCCCTGCTTACCGATCACCTGAGTGCCGCGATAATTGCCGATCTGCCCTTCCTCTTCCAGCCTTTGCAGGTCGGTCTCCGAGATGCGTCCGACGTATCCCAATACGTGGGCGGCCGACTCCCCGTGGGGGTACTCGCGCACCCAGCGCGCGCTGAGCTCGACACCCGGAAACCGCCAGGAGTGCGCTGCAAACCATGCGGCTTCATCTTCAGTCAGATTGTTGCGCAACAGGACGCCGCGATAGCGGCCGTTCTGGTTCACGCTTTGCAGGAAGCGCCGCCTGTCACGAGGAGAAAGCTCCACCAGCTCGGAGATTTCATCGAGCAGTGTCTGCATGTCGCCTTGAATCTGGGCCGGTACCACGGACAGCGTGTAGTCGCGATGATTGCTCGCCAGCACGACACCGTTGCGATCCACGATTTCACCGCGACGCGGCGGAATCGGTACCACTGTGATGCGGTTCTGTTCCGCGCGCGCCGACAGGCCTTCGTAACGCACGACCTGCAGATGCCACAGGCGGGCGCCCAGAAGGCAGAAGCAGAACAGGGCGAAAACGCCTGCCACCCACGCGCGCACCATCACGCGCTTGCGTTGCTCCTGAGACGTCTTTTTGAACTCGAACATGGCGTGCCTCAGACCGTGCCGCCGTCGCCTTCCTCGTGACGCCGTTGCGGCATCTGCAGCAACACATCAACGAGCGGCCACAACAACGCCATGAGGATCGCCGACCAGAGCCAGCCCCATCCCAGCCACTCGCCCGCCAGCCAGCCCTCAATGAGCCGGCTGGCTGATTTGGCAATGACGAAAACAGGCAGCATGTGCACGCACTGCACCACGGAGTTGAAGCGCAGCAGACGGCGCGAAAGCTGCAGCGTGCCGTAAGCGGCCAGGGTGTAGGTAAGCGCGTGGACTCCGAGAAGCGCACCGTCGTGCACGTCCATCAGGATTCCGAAGCAGAAGGCGGTGGTCATACCGATACGCCTGGGCTCATTCAGGCACCAATAGGCGATCACCAAAAGAAGAAGGTCGGGCGCGGGTTGCCAGCTGCGCCACTGCAGCAGCGAAAACAGCCAGACAACGATAACCGTGAACCACAAGAAAGCGGGACTGGCCGAGCGCCGGAAGGGGCTGGTGTCGATGGGCGCCAGCGACGATAGCCCCGCGCCCCTGCTCGCAACTTCGACCTTCACACGACGCGCCATTACTCGTCCCCCTCTTCAGAACCCAGCGTCTCCCTAAGACGTTTGGCCACGTCGACGTCGACCTGCAGGACCAGGAAATGACGGTGGCGTTCTGGATGGGCCAGTGGCGAGGCGACCGCCATGGCGAAGCCGGTGGCCGAATCGCGATGAACACTGTCGACTTGCGCAACGGAAAGTCCGGCCGGGAACAGACCGCCAATACCGCTCGTGACGAGCTCGTCGCCCGGTTCGATATCGGCGGTGGCGGTGAGGTAGCGCACTTCCATCTTGCCGTCCGCGCCACCACCAAACGCAATGAGCCTGAGGCCGTTACGCAGGATCTGTACGGGAACGGAGAGCTTGTCATCAGTGACGAGCGCAGCCTCGGCCGTAAACGGCGTGACCCGCACGATCTGTCCGACGAGGCCGCCTTCATCGATCACGGGCATCCCGGGCTGTATGCCGCTTGAACTGCCCTTGTTGAAGACAAGATGGTGGTTGAAGGCACTGGTGGGTTCGAACAGCACCTCGACCGC
>JAJUGH010000107.1 GCA_029268265.1 Alcaligenaceae bacterium
AGGCTCCCGTGGGCCTGATGGTGGCCGGTACCGCCTACGATGACGCCCGCATCCTGCAGGTGGGTCGCAGCATCGAAGTGGCACTGGGCCGGTAGTTCCGGAAAGCGTCGGCGCTCTCACCAGGGCACCGACGCTGTGCCGCCTTCCCGGCAGCGTCGCATGTTACGTCGCCGCCGCTGTTCACTACATCGCCATTTCCGGCGCGAAGCGAAGCACCAGCCACACGAGCAACAACGGCCCGCCATTAAAGACGGCGTGCAGCAGCATCGCCGCGCCAATACCCACACGCACCCGCAGCCAGCCCAACACCATGCCGGTGACCCACTGGGGCAGCACAAGCAGCGGAAGCAGCCAGGCCGGCGTCTGCGCAAGATTGAAGTTGTAGAGATGGACAGCTGAAAAGGCCAACGACACAAGGTGAAAGGCCCAAGGAAAGCGCTTCACATATGCGGCTCTGATGCGCCACGGCAAGGGCTCCCGAGCGAGCCTCCAGCCGGCGGCGTAAGGTATCCAGGCTAGCGCCAGGCAGGCGGCCAGCATCCATCCACCGAACCACACCGGCCCATTCATCAGCGCAGCGATTCCCAGCGGCAAGAGCCACCAGAGGCTCTTCAATCGCCTGAGACCATGGCGAAATACGAGTTCCTCGACCACCGGAGCCCATAGCAAGGCGGTGAGCCAGGGAATGTTCTGCAGGTTCAGCCGATGCGTGGCGCCACCGAGGCCCGCCGCCATCACGGCGATGGGACCGAGGAACAGCAGATTGATGATCCACATCAGCAGCGCCCACTGCAGCAGCCGACCCAGGCGAATGGAAGGAAACCAGTCCTGCCAGTAGCCGTCACTCGCGCTGCGGCCGGGCGCACGGGTGAGGCGGGGGCGTCTGACGAATGAGACGAAGTCGCGGATTTCCGCCCGGAAGGACGGGCCGCGATCAGCCACGGTTGCCCTCATGCAGGCGGCTCATGGCCTGCTGGAACTCGCCGTCAAGCAGCAGGGGCACGACACGGCGACAACGGTCGATGGAGTCTTCAATGCCCGGCATGTCCTCACGGCGAGGCGGATGCAGGACAAACGCCGCGACCTGCTGTGCCATTCCGAAGCTGCGGGGATGACCGATGCCGATGCGCAGGCGCCAGAATGCCGGGCTGGAGAATGCCGATTGGATATCGCGCAGACCGTTGTGGCCGGCATGTCCCCCACCCTGCTTCAGCTTCACCTGACCGGGGAGCAGATCAAGTTCGTCGTGCAGGACCAGCACCTGTTCCGGCTTCAGCTTGAAGAAGCGCTGCAACGCACCCGCAGACTGGCCTGATCGGTTCATGTAGGTGATGGGTTTGGCAATGATGACGGCCTCACCTGCGTGCCGCCCTTTCGCCACCCAGGCCGAGAAACTCTTGTCGAGCGAAAAGCTTGCGCCCATGTCGTCGGCGATCTGATCGGCCAGCCAGAACCCCGCATTGTGACGGGTAGCTTCGTACTCCGGTCCCGGGTTCCCGAGACCGATGATCAAACGGATAGGCTCTGCTGCGCTCATGAATCTCCACCAAATTAAAACCCCCTGCCGGCTTTCGCCCTGCAGGGGGTGGCAAACAAGGGGCCGGCAGAGCCGGCCTTTGGCCGAAGCGCTCCGATTACTCGGCGGGCGTTTCTTCTCCGCTGCCTTCAGCAGCGGCGCCACCGCCCTTGACCTGCGCATTGGCAATCACGGGATTGACGTCGCCGTGGGTTGCCAGGGACACGCCTTCCGGCAGCTTCACATCGGAGACGTGGAGCACGGCACCGGCGGCCAACTCAGCCAGATCCACTTCGATGCCCTGGGGCAGGTCACCCGGCAGGCAGGTGATTTCGATTTCGGTGGTGGGGTGCGTGATCACTGCGCTGTGAAGCTTCACGGCCGGCGAGATGTCGCCGTTGATGAAGTGCAGCGGTACCTTGGTGGTGATGCGCTCGGACTTGCTCACGCGCTGGAAGTCGACGTGCAGGACTTGCGGCTTGTAAGGGTGCCATTGCACGGCGCGCAGCAGCACGGACTCGCCACCCTTGCCGTCGAGGACCATGTCCAGGATGGAGGCGTGGAATTCTTCCTTGCGCACGGCATGGAAGATTTCGTTGTGGTCGAGTTCGATGCTCAGCGGCTCGGCGGTACCGCCGTAAACGATGGCGGGGACACGACCTGCGCGGCGCAGGCGGCGGCTCGCACTCGTACCCTTGTTGCTGCGCGAAGTAGCGTTGAATTTCATGGAATGCTCCAGAGAGGTGTAAAGGGCCATGGGCCCACAGTTGAATGCAGCCGGAGCTGCACCCTGCCGTTCGCCGCGACCAGCGAACGACAGGTTGAAAATAAGATTAGTCCGCGAAGAGCGAGCTCACCGATTCGGCATTGGAAATGCGCAGAATCGTTTCGCCCAGCAACGGCGCGCAGGACAGCTGGCGGATCTTGCCGCAATCGCGCGCTTCTTCGGACAGCGGAATGGTGTCGGTCACCACCAGCTCATCAAGCGACGACTCGGCGATGCGCTGCACGGCGCCGCCCGAAAGCACGGGGTGGGTGCAATACGCATACACGCTGCCGGCGCCGCGCTCCTTGAGTGCAGCGGCTGCCTTGCAGAGCGTGCCGGCGGTGTCCACCATGTCGTCCATGATGATGCAATTACGGCCCTCGACTTCGCCGATGATGTTCATGACTTCAGACACGTTGGCACGCGGCCGGCGCTTGTCGATGATGGCCAGGTCGGCTTCCAGCTGCTTGGCCAGCGCACGCGCACGCACCACACCACCGATATCCGGCGATACGATTACGAGATCTTGATAGTTGCGGCGCCAGATATCGCCCAGCAGGATGGGGCCGGCGTAGATGTTATCTACAGGAATGTCGAAGAAGCCCTGAATCTGGTCAGCGTGCAGATCCATGGTCATGACACGCTCGACGCCCACGACCTGCAGCATGTTGGCCACGACCTTGGCGGAGATGGCCACCCGCGCGGAACGCGGCCGGCGATCCTGCCTGGCATAACCGAAGTACGGGATGGCGGCCGTGATGCGGCCTGCCGAGGCGCGACGCAGGGCGTCGACCATCACCATGATTTCCATGAGGTTATCGTTGGTGGGCGCGCACGTGGGCTGCAGCACGAAGACGTCTTTACCGCGTACGTTCTCGTTGATCTCTACCATGACTTCGCCGTCGGAAAACCGGCCTACCGTCATTTTCCCCAACGACATGTCGAGGTGATTGGCTACGTCTACGGCCAGCCGCGTATTGGCTGTACCGGTAAAGATCATGAACTTGTCTTGTGCCATGATGGAAGCTGCGTTCTGCGTTGGCTTAAACGACAAAGCTGTTGACCAGCTTCCCTGAGGGGGGCCGACTCAACAGCTTGTAGTTACGACAGCCTATAGGCTGAAAAAGTGGCTGGGGAAGAAGGATTCGAACCTTCGCATGCCGGAATCAAAATCCGGTGCCTTAACCAACTTGGCTATTCCCCAAATTCTTGGCTACCAGTGCCGCAGCGGATGCTCAAGCAGACCGGGACAAACCCATGAATTCTCAACAACCGCCTTATTGCGCTCATGGCGGGTTTCTGGCCCATCATGTTTGCAATCCAGCATTTTACTGGAAATTTTCTGCTGTGCTCGGGTGGCTTGCTCTATTGAATTGTACTCAATAAAAAAGCAACTTCCCGAACCCGTCATTCTTGCACGAAACCCTTCTTTTTGCAAGGCCTGGGCCATCTCGCAAATGGCACCGTATCGCGCAAGAACCACTGGCTCCAGATCATTACGCCCAAAAAGCCGGTTTCCCGAAAGCTCAACCGAAAGCTCATCAACCCGCAGCTCATCCACCAAGTCAGCTAAATCCGAATCAAACTGTTCGCCTGAATCGACCTGCTGCTTCGCTTCGTGCCCGGTCTGGTGCTCTGTCCGCTGCGCCAGATTCTGGTGCGTTTGGCCTGTGTGCCAATCAGCAAAGACCGAAATTTTTACAGCTTTTGTATCTCGTGTCAAGTTGGGGTCGGTGAAGACGTTCGCCGTCGATACGGCACCATGTGGGCGCAGCACCAGATAGGCGCGCTCCGGCAGGGCAATCTCGGTCAGGATGTCACCCGTACCTTCTGCGAACGCGGAAGCACCAAAAATGAAGAAGGGCACATCGGCCCCCAGCGGCCGCGCCAACGCCATGAGCGCCTCGCGGTCCAGGCCCGTATTCCAGAGGCGATTCAGGGCAATGAGCGTGGTGGCGGCATCGCTCGACCCTCCGCCCAGCCCGGCGCCGGACGGAATGTGCTTGGTGTAGCGGATCTGTGCGCCCTTACGGGTGCCCGTGGCCTGTTGCAACGCGCGTGCAGCGCGCAAGACCAGATCATCGGCGGGTGCAAGCTCGGGGAAGTTGGCGACCTCGCGCTCCAGCACGCCATCGTTGCGCACATCGAAGTCGAAGCGGTCGCACAGATCGATGTAGCGGAAGACCGATTGCAGATCGTGGTAGCCGTCCGGCCGTCGGCCAACGACATGCAGGAAGAGATTGACCTTGGCAGGTGCCGGGACGTCGTACAGAGCCATCAGTGACTCAACCGGCTTGGGTGTCGATCGCCAACCGTACGGAAATCCGGCGGGAACCGTCACGACGATCGAGACGGAGTAGCCCCGGCCCAAGGGCGTCGTAGCGCGAGAAGCGCAGCTGCCAGCCTTCCTGGCTGAATGACTCGGGCCGCCCCTGGGCATCGCGCTCCATGTTGCTGACAGCGCCCTCGCCCACACGGCCTTGCAGCCAGTCTCGCAAGCTGGACACCGGCAACGGCGTGCCGAGCACCTGGGCCACCAGTGCGTCGGCGTCAGGGGCGGTCTCGGTGGAGCCGTCGGTTCGTTCCAGGGTGGCGCCACGCGCATCTACCTGAATCCGGGCCAAGGTGCTACCCAACGGGTTCACCAGGTCGAGCATCAGCACACGGCCAGTATCCCGCCAGGCGAAGCCGCCCTGCACCGCCTCGGGTGCCGCTGCTGCGTCGGTTACGTTGACGGCGAAACGGCCGCTACGCTCGAAGGCAGCGCCGTCACCAGCGATGCGGCCGGGGCCCGCACATCCCGCCATGATCGCTGCGACACCGGCGGCCAGCGCCCAGGAAACCAGCCGGCGCCGGGTACCGGAAACCGCGGGCGACACGGCGGCACGGGAGGAATTGACAACGGTGGGGAATGAAAGGGCCATGACTTCTACTTGATTCGTACGCCGAAACGCTTGAGCGTCTCAACCAAGACGGCGTTTTCGGGCTCATGCTTGAGACCCGCCTTCCAGACGTCCCGAGCTTCGTCCTTGCGCTGCATCACCCAGAGCACTTCGCCCAGGTGTGCCGCCACCTCGGCAGACGGAAGTTGATGCCACGAGCGTTGCAGGTATTCCACCGCACCCGAGTAGTCGCCAGTGCGATACAGATACCAGCCGACGCTATCGAGGATGTAGGGGTTCTCGGGTTCCAGTTCGAGCGCGCGCTCCAGCAACTCTTCCGCTTCTTCCAGGTTCACGTTGCGATCCGCAAACGTATATCCCAAGGAGTTGTAGGCATTGGCGTTGTCCGGGGCGAGTTCGATGATGCGGCGCATCAGGCGCTCAAAGTCATCGTAGCGGCCTTGCCGTTCGTACAGCATGGCAAGGTCGTATTTGATCTCGGCCGTATCCGGAAGGTCGGCGTCCGCTTTCTCGAGCAGCTTGATGGCCTGTTCGCTGCGGCCCGCTTCCCGGTAGATGGATGCCGACGTGAGCGCCAGCACGGTGCGCTCGTTGTCGTCCTGCGGCTCAAGTGCATTCAGCGTGCGTTGCGCGCCCTTCAGATCGCCCTTACGGGAAATGAGGACCGCCTTGTGTATCTGGGCCTGGAAACGCACACCCGGTTCGACGATGAGATCGAGCTGCCGGATGGCTTCATCAAGGTCGTTTTCCTTCTCGGCAATCTGCACCAGCAGCAAACGGGCATCGGAGGCGTCGCCACCGGCAGTGGTGGCCTTATCGGGCAACGCATCGCCCCGCTGCTCCTGCACCGCGATGTATTCGTTCAGCAAGGCTTTGGCGCGGTCGTAACGTTCGGCACGCACGTTGACTTCCGCCTCGGTATAGAGCAGATCGAAGTCTTCGGGCGCGTGGCGCCGCATGGCAGCGATCTGCGCCAGGGCGGCGTCGAACTCATGGCGCCCCACCAGCCGGTTGACGAGCAGCAGGCGCAAGCGCCGCATGTCGGGATGGCGCTCGACATATTCTTCGGTTTCGCGAATCGCCGCGCGTGAGTCGACCTTCAGGCCGTATTCCAGCACCCGCTGGGCGGCCATCTCCGAATTGGGCGCCAGCCGCAGCGCCTCGCGTGCCGCCTGGAGCGCAGCCACCGGATCATCCGCCTGCCAGGCGGCATCCGACAGTGCCAGGTGCGCAAGCGGGATTTTCAGCGCTGATTCGGGAATCGCCCGCTCCAGCACGTCATACGCAACCTGCTTGTCGTTCATCTTGGCCACAATGGCCGCCGCCTGCGCGATGGCTTGCTCTTTGTTGTCGGCTTCCTCGATGCGTTGCCGAAGGTTTTCGGCCAGGCCGTTGGTCTGCCCGCTGGAAGCGGCCAGCGCAAGCGAAGACGCGACCGCGTCGGGGTCGTTCGGCGCCACCAGGGCCCATTGCCGCGCGGCCCGCAACGCCGTAGTCAGGTCACGTCCCGCCATCGCGAACTGGAAGGCCCGTTTCGCGAGACGTGGATCGGAGGTCTCTCGAGCGAGCCCATACATCAGTTCGGCCGCCGGCCCAAAACTGGAGCGCTGGGCGGAAATTTCCGCAGCAAGAATGCGATACAGGATGTCGGCGGTAAGCCTGACGGACGGCAACTCGCCGGGCCGCAGCAGGATCTGCTCGGCCGCATCGAGTTTGGGAGCATCGCCTAGCAGCAAAGGGGCCGTCATTTGCGACGAGGCCGGCCGCCCGAGCAAGCCCATGGCCGCTGCCAACAGGAGTATGGAGAGTCGTTTCATCGAGAACATCCCGGGCCTTTGCGCGCGGGAGCAAGCACCGAATGGCAAAATTGCATGGTAATTGTAGATATCCTAAGCACCCCGTATGCCAGAACTCCCCGAAGTCGAAACGACGCGTCGCGGCATTGCGCCTATTATGACAGACCGCGTGCTCGAAACGTTCCTCGTGCACGACAGCCGCATGCGGTGGCCGGTGCCGTCGGACATGCCGACCACCGTTTCGGGTCAGGTCGTGCGGCATTGCGGTCGACGCGGCAAATATCTGCTGCTGCATTTCGACCATGGTGTGCAAATCGTGCACCTCGGCATGTCTGGCTCCCTGCGACGCGTTCCCATGCAGGAAGCGCGCCGCAAACACGACCATGCGGAATGGATCTTTCACGACGCCCGATTCCTGCTCCACGATCCTCGACGTTTCGGCGCAATCCTGTGGCACCCGGCCAGCGCAGGTCCGGTGGAAAACCACCCCCTTCTGGCCAGCCTGGGCATCGAGCCGCTTGATCCCGCCTTCGATGGCAAGGTGCTTTTCAAGGCGTTTGCCGGCCGGAAAGTGTCCGTGAAGCAAGCACTGCTTGCTGGTAATGTTGTCGTCGGGGTCGGCAACATCTACGCTTCAGAGGCGCTATACAAGGCAGGGATCGACCCACGAATGCCGGCCGGCGCCATATCCTCGCGCCGATGCGAGCGCCTGGCCGGCGCAATCAAGGAGACGCTGGCACAAGCCATCGAGTCGGGAGGCAGCACCTTGCGCGATTACGTCAACGCCACGGGCGCACCCGGCGCCTATTTCACACTCCATTCCGCGGTCTATGAGAAGGCCGGCAAGCCCTGCGGCCGCTGCAGCAGCCCGATCAGGCGGATCGTTCAGGGGCAACGAGCCACCTACTTTTGTCCCCGATGCCAACGGCGATGAAAGCGCAAATTCGTTGTTATTGAACGCATTGAATATTAACTAACGGTTCGGTATCATCCCAGCACCAAAACAGGAGACAAAGAATGAGCAAGCAGTTCGCATCCCAAGGCGACCTAGAAGAAAAGGAAGTGTCGTTCGAGAAGCTCTCGGACAACGCGTACGCCTACACGGCTGAAGGCGATCCCAATACCGGCATCCTGATCGGCGACGAGGCCGTCATGGTGATCGACACCCAGGCCACTCCCGTGATGGCGCAAGACGTCATTCGCCGCATCCGCGAAGTCACTGACAAGCCGATCAAATACATCCTTCTCTCGCACTATCACGCCGTACGCGTGTTTGGCGCCTCCGCCTATGGCGCCCAGGAAATCATTGCGAGCCGCGACACTTACGACCTCATTGTCGAACGAGGCGAGCAGGACAAGGCGAGCGAGATCGGGCGGTTTCCCCGCCTGTTCCGAGCCGTGGAGTCAATCCCGCCCGGCCTCACGTGGCCAACCATGACGTTCAAAGGCGAGATGACGGTCGACCTGGGCAATCTGGAAGTGAAGCTGCTCCAGGTGGGGCGCGGCCACACCAAGGGTGACACCATCGCATGGCTGCCCGAGCAGCGCATCATGATGGCGGGCGACCTGGTGGAATACCAATCCACCCCCTACGCCGGAGACGCCTACTTCCGTGATTGGCCGCAGACGCTCGATCGC
>JAJUGH010000108.1 GCA_029268265.1 Alcaligenaceae bacterium
AGATCAACAAGAGCGAGGTTCGGCGCATTGCTGCTGAACTGGGCCTGCCGAATGCCGCGAAAAAGGACTCCACGGGTATCTGCTTCATTGGCGAGCGACCGTTCCGGGAGTTTCTCAACCGCTACCTACCCACCCAGCCGGGCCCCATCAAGACGCTGGAAGGCCGTGTGCTGGGGCAGCATCAGGGCCTGGCCTTTCATACGCTGGGGCAGCGCAAGGGTCTCGGTATTGGCGGAGTGAAAGGTCTTCAACGTGACGATGGGACGGCCGACGCCTGGTACGCAGCACGCAAGGACATCGACAGCAATACACTGTACGTCGTACAGGGGCACGATCATCCGTGGCTGCTGTCTTCGGAACTGTCGACCACCGATGCGAGCTGGATCTCAGGGTCCGCGCCAGAGCCACGGGCTTACGCGGCCAAGACGCGCTACCGCCAAGCCGACGCGCCTTGCGTACTCGCCGAATCGGGTAAAGATTCGTTTAGGCTGCGCTTCGAGCAACCACAATGGGCAGTGACGCCCGGTCAGTCCGCCGTGCTCTATGACGGCGACGTCTGCCTGGGCGGCGGAATCATCGTGTAAATCCAACCGAGACGACAAATGGATCCCATCTTTCTGGTCAGCCTGATGGTGCTTGGCGCGTTTGGCGGCTTTGCCGCCGGGCTACTGGGTATCGGCGGGGGCATGATTCTGGTGCCCTTCATGATCATGCTGTTTCCCATGGTGGGCATGCCCGAAGCCTATATGGTGCATATCGCCATCGCCACTTCAATGGCCACCATTCTTTTCACGTCGCTCTCCAGCATGCGGGCGCATCACCGGAAGGGCGCCATCCGTTGGGATATCGTCGCCGTTCTGGCACCGGGTATTGTGGTGGGCGGCCTCCTGGCTGGGGCCGGCGTATTTGCCTATATCGATCCGGCCTGGCTCGCACTGGTATTTGCCTGCTTCGTCGCGTACTCGGCGGCCCGCATGATGTGGGGGAAGCCGCCGGTTGCCGGGCGCAGCATGCCCGGCAAGCTCGTCACGGCATTGGTGGGGGCCGTCATCGGCTTCGTCTCGGGTCTGGTGGGGGCGGGCGGCGGCTTCCTCTCGGTGCCGTTCATGGTCCGGAGCAACATCGCCATCCACAACGCTGTCGCCACCTCCGCGGCGCTCGGCTTCTTCATCGCGGTGGCCAACACCGCAGGCTATGTCGCTTCCGGACAAGCCGAGGACATCGGTGTATCGGGAATGCTGGGGTACATACATATCCCGACCCTGCTTGGCATCGTGGTGGTGAGCATGCTGACCGCGCCGGTCGGCGCCAAAGTGGCGCATCGCCTGCCGGTGAAGACGCTCAAGCGCGTATTCGCGGTGTTGTTGTTTGGGCTTTCGCTATATATGCTGCAGCGCGCTATCCACGCATTCGGCGCGTAGAGCTCTTAAAGATTTGCCGCTCGGGGCCGTGGCATCACGGCGGCCCGTAGCGGCGCCTGCCGATCAGCTACGTGGCGGCATGGTGCTGGCGAACGACGGACGGCCGCGCAGCTTTTCTTCCAGGCGTTGCAGCTGCGGATACTTCCGGCGCCAGGCCAGTTCCTCGCAACGCAGATCAAGATAGCCGAGTGCACAACCTACGGCGATATCGGCAAGGCTGAAATTCACGCCCGTGCAAAAAGCAGCCTGTTCTTCCAGCGCGCCATTCATGTGGTCCAGGGCGGCTTCGATCTTGCCATATTGGCGATCAACCCAGGCCTGGCTGCGATATTGCGGCTCGCGACGGACATTCTCGATATTGATGGCTACCGCGGCGTCAAGGATGCCGTCGGCAATGGCTTCCCAACACTTCACGGCGGCCCGTTCCCGGCCGGGCTGCGGCAGGAGTCGGCCTACGGGAGACAGGGTATCGAGGTATTCGACGATGACGCGGGAGTCGAAGAGAGCGCCGCCGTCATCCATGATCAGACAGGGCACCTTTCCCAGCGGGTTGTACTGCTGGATGTTGGAATCCTGCGCCCAGACGTTATCCAGAACAAACTCATATTCCAGCTTTTTTTCAGCCAGCACGATACGAGTCTTGCGAACGTATGGGCTAGTCAACGAACCAATAAGTTTCATGGCAACGTTCGAAGGTTGGGGGCGGGCAGAGTATAGCAGGCGGCCGGTTTTGGCAGGTGCGGGAAAACAACGACAGGCGCAGAGGGCGAGGGCTTACGGCCGGGGGCGATGGCGCCCGTATCGGGTGAAGGGTGGGGTGTTAGAATCCGCCTGTTCCGATCCGGCGATGGATCCCCGTCTTCATCAGAATCTCTGCCCTCATGCACGTCTTCTCCGAACTTACTCCTTTGAATGCGTTGTCGCCACTCGATGGCCGTTACGCTCGCAAGGCCGATGCCCTGCGAGGCACCTTGTCGGAAGCCGCTTTCATGGCGCATCGCGTCGAAGTCGAAATCGCCTGGCTCATCGGGCTCGCGGACGCCGGCCTGCCCGAGTTGCCGGCTTTTTCGGCGGAAGCCCGTAGCAGGCTCGAGGGTATCGTGGCCGACTTCTCGGAAAAGGATGCGGCGCGCATCAAGGAGATCGAGAAGACGACCAATCACGATGTGAAGGCCGTCGAGTACTGGCTCAAGGAGCAGGTGGGCGATGATCCCGAGCTGGCTTCGGCAGCGGAATTCATCCACTTCGCCTGTACGTCGGAAGACATCAACAACACCTCGCACGCGCTGATGCTGACGCGCGCTCGTGAGCAGGTCATATTGCCGGTGCTGGATCAGCTGTGCGCCACTCTAAAGACGTACGCGCGCCAGTTCGCGGCCCAACCGATGCTTTCGCGTACTCACGGTCAGCCGGCAAGCCCCACCACGCTCGGCAAGGAGTTCGCCAACGTCGCCACCCGTCTGGAGCGGGCGATCACGGCTATTGCGGCGGTTGTGCCTCTGGCAAAGTTGAACGGCGCGACGGGCAACTACAACGCGCATATCAGCGCCTATCCCGAAATAGATTGGCCCGCATTCAGCAAGTCGGTATTGGCTCGCCTCGGGCTCACGCAGAACGAGCACACCATACAGATCGAGCCCCATGACTGGATGGCCGAACTCTTCGACGCAGTGGCCCGCGCCAACACCATTCTGCTGGACCTGAACCGCGATATCTGGGGCTATATCTCGCTGGGCTACTTCAAGCAGCGACTGAAGGAAGGCGAAGTCGGATCCTCGACCATGCCGCACAAGGTCAACCCCATCGACTTCGAAAACTCCGAGGGCAATCTGGGCCTTGCCAACGCCATGCTGCGGCATCTGTCCGAGAAGCTGCCCATTTCGCGCTTCCAGCGCGACCTCACGGATTCAACCGTACTGCGCAACCTCGGCGTGGCTTTCGGGTATTGCATCGTGGCTTACGATTCATGCCTGCGCGGTCTGGGCAAGCTGGAACTCAATGCGGCCGCCATCGATGCGGACATCGACGCATGTTGGGAAGTGCTGGCCGAGCCGGTGCAGACGGTAATGCGTCGCTACGGCTTGCCGCAACCCTACGAGCAGCTGAAGGCGCTGACCCGCGGGAAGGGCATCACCGCCGAGGCGTTGGCCGAGTTCATCCAGGAACTGGACCTGCCCGCCGAGCCGAAGGCGCGCCTGTTGGCAATGACGCCTCGCAGCTACGTCGGTCTGGCGGTTGAGCTGGCGTCCAAGGCCTGATTCTTTCTCAGCAAGGAGTAAATGCATGTTCACGAGCGCTGTCACAGGCTCCGTTGGCGCACGCCGTCGCCGTCTCAGTACGAAATCCAGTCTATTGGGCCTCGCATGCGGTCTCATGATCGCAGTGGCATCCCCGGCTCAGGCTCAGTTCCGCGATCCCCAGGCGGCGATCAAATACCGCAGCGCGGCGATGGTGATGCTCGGCGCACACTTCGGCCGTCTTGCGCCGGTCGCCAAGAAGGAAGTGCCCTTCGACCAAGAGAAGGTGCAGGCGGACGTGGAAGTCGTCAAGATGCTGGCGGACCTTCCGTGGCGCGCGTACGCGCCGGGTTATGAAGGCGGCGAAGCCCGCGGTGACATCTGGACCGACCGGAAAGGCTTCGAGAAAGTGACGATGGAATTCAAAGCGGCCGTGCGGCAGCTGGATGAGGCGACGCAAGCCGGTGATCTGGATGCCTTCCGTGTGGCGTTCGGTAAGGTTGGCCAGTCGTGCAAGGCCTGTCACGACGACTTCCGCGTGAAGAAATAAAAAATCTTGTTATACCCGCTTGACGCGCGGAAAAATGTCGGTATAGAATAACGATCTTTCCAAGCAGTACCGCCGGGCCGTTAGCTCAGTTGGTAGAGCAGCGGACTCTTAATCCGTTGGTCGAAGGTTCGAGCCCTTCACGGCCCACCAGCTTTTCTTGCAGTATCAAGCATTTAGCCGCTCTGTAGCCAGAGCGGCTTTTTGTTGTCTGTCGCCGTGTGCGCCAAACGTGACGACGTTCGAATCAAGGGCGAACGTGGTCGATCATGCACCGGAGCCCGCTGCGCCGCGCATGATGAGCCCGCTGTGCCAACGGCGGCTGCGGCATGATGTTTGCTCGGTGGTCTCCGTTCCAACACGGAGTAAAACCATGCATAAGAATCGGTACGGAATGCGCCGCGGCGGGGCGGCAATCACAATGGCCCTGGCCGCGCTGACCTTCACCGCGTGCACCACCACCTTGCCCGACAACAACGCCACGCCCGCGCAGCAGCGCGCGCAGATCGACGAGGCGACCGACGCCACGTTGAAGCGCCTGTACCAGGCTGCACCCGGTTCGCGCGATTACGTAGAACGTGCGGCGGGCGTGCTTGTATTCCCGGAAGCGGTCAGTGGCGGCTTCATCGTGGGCGTGGAGCACGGTCGCGGGGTACTGCGCGTAGGCGGCCAGAATGCCGGCTACTACACGACCTCGTCCGGCTCCTTCGGTTTCCAGGCGGGTGCCCAGTCGCGTGCCATCGTGATACTGTTCATGACGCAGGAAGCCTTGAATGACTTCCGTAACAGCTCTGGCTGGACGGCGGGCGTGGACGCCACGGTGGCCGTAGCAACGGTCGGCGCCAACGGCACCATCGACACCAGCACCATGAGGGAACCCGTGGTGGCCTTCGCGTTGACCAACGCCGGATTGATGGCCGGCGTGTCGGTGGAAGGCGCCAAGATCCAGCCGCTGGACCTGTAATCGCATCTGAATTGGAAGGAGATGGATATGGATGCACTCATGCTGGCTCGGGTGCAGTTTGCTTTCACCATCTCCTTCCACATCATTTTTCCTGCGATAACCATCGGTCTCGCCAGCTATCTGGTCGTGCTGGAAGGCCTATGGCTCAAGACTCGCAATCCCGTTTACCGCTCGCTTTACCAGTATTGGCTGAAGATATTTGCCGTGAACTTCGCCATGGGCGTTGTGTCGGGCCTGGTCATGGCGTATCAGTTCGGCACGAACTGGAGCGGCTTTTCCGAATTCGCAGGCGGCATCACGGGGCCCTTGCTGGCTTACGAGGTGCTCACCGCCTTCTTTCTTGAGGCTGGGTTTCTCGGCGTCATGCTGTTCGGCATGCAGAGAGTCGGCCCGGGTCTTCACTTCATGTCGACCATCATGGTGGCGCTGGGCACGCTGCTTTCTGCCACCTGGATTCTGGCATCCAACAGCTGGATGCAGACTCCCGTAGGTCACGAAATCATCGACGGCGTCGTGGTGCCGGTCGATTGGTTTCGGGTGATTTTCAATCCTTCCTTCCCGTACCGTCTCACACATATGGTGCTCGCGGCTTTCCTTGCTACAGCACTGTTGGTGGCCGGGTCGGCAGCCTGGCATATGTTGCGCGGAAATGCATCCGACGCGGTGCGCAAAATGTTCTCCATGGCCCTGTGGATGCTGCTCGTTACTGCGCCGCTGCAGGCGGTCGTGGGGGATTTTCACGGTCTCAATACGATGAAGCATCAGCCGGCCAAGCTGGCTGCCATTGAAGGTCACTGGGAGAATCAACCGGGTGAGGCAGTGCCCCTCACGGTTTTCGCCTTGCCCGATATGGAAGCCGAGACGAACCGCTATGCAGTCGAGATTCCTTACCTGGGCAGTCTGATCCTCACGCACAGCCTGGATGGTCAGTTCCCGGGTCTGAAGGAATTCCCTCGTGACGAGCGCCCTTTTGTGCCGCTCGTGTTCTGGTCCTTCCGAGTGATGGTGGGGCTGGGCCTTTTGATGATCACCCTCGCGTTGTGGGGTACGTGGGCACGGTGGCGCCGCCGGCTTTACGAGCCCAGATCGCGGCGACTATGGCGCTTCGCGTTGTGCATGGGTCCGGCTGGCTTGGTGGCCATCCTGGCGGGCTGGTTCACCACCGAGGTGGGGCGGCAGCCATGGGTCGTGTACGGGGTAATGCGCACCGCGGATGCGGTCAGCCCGCATGGGGCGTTTGAAGTGGGCCTGACGTTGGCCATCTTTATCGTGGTGTATTTCATGGTGTTCGGTGCCGGCACGGTGTATATGCTGCGCCTCATCAGGCGAGGGCCGGAGGAAGAGGGCAGCTCGAGCCCGGCTGGTGGTCCCGGTGAGCCGCGCACCCCGGCGCGCCCGCTGTCCGCGGCCACCGATCGCGGCGAGCACGAGACAGCACCGGGCAGCGCTGCAGACGGACGCAGGGGGGCGGCATGGGAATCGACCTGACATTGCTCTGGGCAGTAATCATCCTGTTCGGCATCCTGATGTACGTCGTCATGGACGGCTTCGATCTGGGCATCGGCATTCTTTATCCGTTCTTCCGGGACGATGAAGACCGCGATGTCATGATGAATACGGTGGCACCGGTGTGGGACGGCAACGAAACCTGGCTGGTCCTTGGAGGCGCCGGCCTGCTCGCCGCCTTTCCGCTGGCCTATGCCGTGGTGCTCAGCGCATTCATGCTCCCGCTGATCTTCATGCTCCTGGGCCTCATTTTCCGAGGGGTCGCTTTCGAATTCCGATTCAAGGCGACGGCCGAGCGGAAACATTTCTGGGACAAGGCTTTCATCGGCGGTTCGCTGGTGGCCACGTTCTTCCAGGGCGTCACGCTGGGGGCCTACATGGAAGGCGTCGAGGTCGTCGGACGGGAGTTTGTGGGCGGGCCGTTCGACTGGTTCCGACCATTTCCCCTGTTCACCGGTCTCGGACTCGTGGTGGCCTATGCCATGCTCGGCTGCACCTGGCTCGTCATGAAGACGGGTGGCGATCTGCAGCGTCGTATGATTGCTCTGGCGCGTCCATTGGCCCTCGTGTTGCTGGCGGTCATCGTCATTGTGAGCATCTGGACGCCCTTGGCGCACGAAGCCATACGCGAGCGCTGGTTCAGCGTGCCGAACCTCTACTGGTTCTCGCCTGTTCCCGCATTGGTGTTGGCGTGTACCTGGTGGCTGCTGCGTTCCCTGGACGGCGAGCCGCATAGTGCGCCATTCGTGCTGACGCTGTGTCTGGTATTCCTGGGCTATAGCGGCCTGGGCATCAGTCTGTGGCCAAATATCATTCCACCGGGCATCGATCTCTGGGAAGCGGCGGGTCCGCCCCAAAGTCAGGGTTTCGCGCTGGTGGGCGCCTTGTTCATCATGCCGATCATTCTGATGTATACCGCCTGGTCCTATTACGTATTTCGTGGAAAAGTGAAGGCCGGCGAAGGCTACCACTGAGGAGTGAGACGTGCGTGCAACGGTCCGGCAATGGATTCAGAGGCTGGGTTGGCTCATCGGGATCTGGGTGGCCAGCGTGGCAGTCCTGAGTCTGGCCGCATGGGCACTGCGTTTGGTCATGAAATCCATCGGAATGAGTCCGCCATAAGGCGGAAAACAAGCACAGGAAAGGCGCTTGCGCAAGCCTTCACAGGGGCCATTCGGCTGGTGTACCGTTGAAGGATCGCGGATGCTGTGGGCAGCGGAAAAGCGCCGCGACGTCGGTCTTATAATCTCGTGCTGAATTCAAGCCACAGACGGCGGCCTGCGTCTGTGCGCACCACCAAGGATCCTTAGCATGCAACATCTGGAAAGCACCGCCATTGCGTTGGCGGAACCTCAAGACATTTCAACGGAAGTGCTCATCGAGAAGTACGCCAAGAACGGCGAAAAGAGCATTCGCGAAGTGCGCGCACGTGTGGCCGAGGCGCTTGCACAGGTCGAGGAACCCAAACAACGCAAAAAATATTCTGAAGAGTTCCTGTGGGCCATGGAACACGGCTTTGTTCCGGCCGGTCGCATCAATAGCGCTGCGGGCACCGATCTCCAAAGCACCCTGATCAACTGCTTCGTGCAGCCGGTGGGCGACTCGATCTCCGAGGTGGTGGACGGCAAGCCGGGCATCTACACGGCGCTGCTCGAAGCCGCCGAGACCATGCGCCGCGGCGGGGGGGTGGGCTACGACTTCTCCGCGATCCGGCCCAAGGGCGCGGAAGTGCGCGGCACGCAGTCGCGCGCCAGCGGCCCGGTGTCCTACATGCGGGTCTTCGACCGCTCCTGCGAGACGGTCGAATCCGCCGGCGCGCGCCGCGGTGCGCAGATGGGGGTGCTGCGCTGCGACCACCCGGACGTGGAGGAATTCATCCACGCCAAGGACAAGGGCGACCTCGCGAACTTCAATATTTCCGTGG
>JAJUGH010000109.1 GCA_029268265.1 Alcaligenaceae bacterium
GACTGGGGGGCCTGCCGCAGGCCAGAAGGTGGCGCTGAGCGCGGTGGCTACCGAACGACCGCCGGTGATCGAGGGACATGATGCCTATAGTTTCCGTGCACCGCCACGAGAGTTGCACACCAGCACTGCGGACCAGGATTCTTACTCCGAAGAAAGTGCTGCGGGGCCATGGCGCGAACTGTTCCTGGATGATCATCAGGCAGTGCTCGATGCAAACGGCACGGCCCGCGTGCGGGTGGATCGCCTGCCGCGCATCGACTCACCGGCGCGCTTCCAGCTGGAAATGAGTTATTCCGATCCCAGTGGCGAAATCCAGACGCTTTCACAGTCGGTGGACGTATGGCCCAGCACCATACAGGCGGGCATTCGTACCACCAGTTGGGATCGCGCCGACCGCGAGATACCGGTGGGTCTGATCGCGCTGGGTATGGACTCGCAGCCAAGGGCCGGCGTTCCGATGCAGTTGCTGGCGGTGGAGCGCAAGACATGGAGCGTCCGCAAGCGGATGGTGGGCGGTTTTTACCGTTATGACTCGCATACCGAGCGTGTGCCAATGGGCACGGTATGCGAAGGCGAAACCGACGCATCGGGCAAGCTGGAATGTACGGTCAGCTTTGACCGCGCAGGATCCTTTGAGCTGATTGCTGTGGCCAAGGACGAGGAGGGCCGTAGTTCAAAGGCCTATTCTTCCCTGTGGCTGTCAGCCGCAGGCGAACTGTGGTTTGCCGGGCAGGATGATGACCGGATTGACATCATCCCAGCCAGGCAGGAATGGAAAGCGGGCGAGCTGGCCGAATTCCAGGTGCGGATGCCGTTCCGTGAGGCCACGGCGCTGGTGACGGTCGAACGCGAAGGGGTGCTGTGGAGCGAGCTTCAGACGCTGCGGGGTACCGATCCCGTCGTGAAGATCCCGGTAGCACCCGACTGGGGACCCAATGCCTATGTGTCGGTCCTTGTGCTGCGGGGCCGGATTTACGACGTGCCATGGCGGTCGTTCTTCGACTGGGGATGGCGCCGGCCCGCGGACTGGATCAAGGCGTATGGCGAAGACCCGGACGCCCTGGTGACCAGTCAGATCGATCTCGCGAAGCCCGCATTCCGCATGGGCCTCGCGGAACTACGTGTCCAGGATGAGATAAACCGCCTCAAGGTGGAAGTCCTTCCGGAAACCGATGTCCTGAAGGTGCGAACCGATACCTCCGCCAGGGTGCGTGTCACGTTACCTGACGGCACGCCCGCGGCGCATGGCGCCGTCGCCTTCGCCATGGTCGATGATGCCTTGCTGGAACTGGCGCCGAATGACAGCTGGAAGCTTTACGAAGCCATGTATCCCCGCCGAAGCCTGGGCGTTCGTACGGCCACTTCGCAGATGCAGGTGGTGGGGCGCCGGCATTACGGCCGGAAGGCAGTCGCGGCGGGGGGCGGCGGTGGAATCATGCCGACGCGCCAACTGCTCGACACACTCGTTAGCTGGCAGCCCATGGTGCCGCTCGACGCCAATGGGGAAGCCGTTGTGCGCTTCCGTACCAACGATGCCCTCAGCCGTTTCCGGCTGGTGGCGCTTGCCGATCATGGCGCGCGCCACTTCGGGAGCGGGAGCACAAGCGTCGTGACCCGGCAGGATGTCCAGATCATCTCGGGCTTGCCCCCGGTAGTACGCGAGGGTGACGCCTATCAGGCCACGATCACCGTACGCAACGGCACGGATGAAGACCGCGAGATCAGCGTGGCCGCGCAAATGAAGGGTGTTGTCGCTTCGGCGAATCTGCCCGAGCAGTCGGTGAAGCTGGGACCCGGTGAAGCACGGCAGGTTTCATGGCAGGTGGAAGCTCCGCAGGTGCCGTGGCCGGACGAGTCCGCTTCGGTGGAATGGACGTTCACCGCTCAGGACGATGCAGTCTCCGACAAACTTGCGCAGACTCAACGCCTCGTGCCTCGGCAAGCGACGAAGACCGTCCAGGCGACACTCCTGTCAGTCCTGGCAGGACAGTCGGAAAGCGTGGCGGTAGCGCCTCCTGCGAACGCTGCCACCGGGCCGGGCGGCGACATTTATGGCGGGCTCTCGCTGGACGTCGGTTCGTCGCTGATCGGCAGCCTGGAAGGGGTGCGCGACTGGTGGCGCGCGTATCCCTATACCTGCCTGGAGCAGACCGCTTCGCAAGCGATCGCACTGCTGGACTCCAGCAGATGGGAGCGCGTATTGCGCAAGATTCCCACCCATATGGACGAGGATGGCTTGTTGCGTTACTTCCCCGGCACTAGGGCCGGTAGCGAGGTACTGACTGCTTACCTGGTGTCGCTGACCGACGATGCCGCCCGTCTCAGTGGCGATGATTATCAGCTTCCCATGGATGTCCTCGCACCGATGCTGGATGGACTGCAGGCGTTTGCGGAAGGGCGTATCACCCGTAACAGCCGCCTTGGCGACGTCGGTCTGGATTCCCGCCGCCTGATGGCTATGGAGGCATTGTCTCGTCATGGCCGCCTCGATCCGGCGCTGCTCACCAGTTTGAAGGGGCGGCCCGAGTCGTGGCCCACGCCCACGGTGGTGGACTGGCTTGCAACTTTGCGCCGGCTGCCACCAAGTGAACGTCGCGCCGAGCAAATCAACAGCGCGCGCAGTCTGTTGATCTCCCGCATGCTGAGTTCGGGTGGGGCGATGGCATTCACGGAGGCGGCACGGAATTCCGCGCCGACACTCATGGCCACTCGCACGACTTCGTTGGCGCGGCTGATGCTGACGGTGATGGACGATCCGGCATGGCAGGAAGATCTGCCCCGGATGGCGCAAGGCCTGATCGCCACTCAGGTCAACGGCAGGTGGCAGATCACCACAGAGAACCTCCTGGGATTGCTGGCGCTGGCCGACTTCTCAAGACAGTTTGAAAGGGTTCCGGCGGAGGGTGCCGTGAGTGCGGCGATGGGCCGTGCTGCACCGGTATCCATTTCGTTACCGCCGAAAGGCGAGACCTCGACCACGCGATTGCCATGGGGCGAAAGCGCTGCGGAGCTCGCGCTGCAGCATGAGGGTCATGGCCGTGCCTGGATAGGCGTTCGAGCGGAAGCGCGTGTCCCTGTGACAGAGCCGTCCGCTGCGGGATTCCGGGTAGAGCGTCGGATCGTTCCTGTACAACGCAGCCGTCCCGACGCCTGGACGCACGGCGACGTCTACCGGGTCGAACTGGAAATTCACGCTCGTGACGGTTCGAACTGGGTGGTTCTGGGCGATCCGATTCCGGCCGGGGCCACGATACTCGGATCAGGGCTGGGCCGCGATAGCGAGATCCGCTCGCAAACAGAACAAATGGCCGACTACCCGCCGGCTTTCGTCGAACGCAGCAGCACCGCCTATCGCGCTTATTACGACTATATGCCGGCGGGCCGAGTGACACTGGCCTACACCGTGCGCCTCAACACCGTGGGAGATTTCACGCTACCGCCCACTCGGGTCGAAGCACTGTACCGACCAGACCTGCATGGAAGCTTCCCGAATAATGAGGGCATGCGGGTGGGTCCGGACCCCCGGGGCGACGGCATCATGAAACCCGGGGAAGGGCAGCCGAATTGATCACCAGGCTCTCATGGGGTTGGAAGGGAATTGGGGCAGCGTTGGCGGGCCTCGTCCTGGCCTTGCCGGTGCTTGTGATCGTCGCCGGTTCCAGTGGTGAGGTTCTCGCCCGGAGCCCAGGGAACGACTCGGCGGCCACGCCGTCGTATGAGTCGGTGCGAGCGGCTCACCAGCCGTCGGGTGTGGTCTTGCTGGACCGCCATGGCGAAGCCATTGCAGAGGTACGCCAGGATTTCGATGAGCGCAGGGGCCGCTGGGTGCCTTTACCCGAAATCTCCCCGGCCATGCAGCGTGCCGTCCTGCTGTCCGAAGATCACCGGTTTTACGAGCACGACGGCGTGGATTGGCTGGCCGTCGCTCGTGCGGGATGGGAGTGGGTCGTGGGCGATGGCCGGCGCGGCGCCTCGACGATCAGCATGCAGGTTGCCTCTATGCTGGCACCTGAGCTCCAGCGTCCCCATGGAGGACGCACGCTTGTACACAAGTTTCGGCAAATCCGTCAGGCGGGCAGGCTGGAGGAGCATTGGACGAAGCAGCAGATCCTCGAGGCATATCTGAATCTGGCGGCCTTCCGCGGCGAGCTTCGCGGCATCGATGCCGTTTCGCGGGTCATGTTCGCAAAGCACCCGCATGGCCTTGGTGAAGACGAAGCGGCTGTGGCGGCGGCGCTCCTGCGTGGGCCCAATGCTGGTGAGGATCTCGTCTGGTCACGGGCCTGCGCATTATTGCAAACCGCGCAGTCCGGTAATGCCTGCGAGCTGAGCCGCGCAACGGTGAAACGTTGGTTAGCGGCTACCGGTGCACCGGCTGCAGATCGGCCGGCGCTGGCTCCTCATTTTGCGCGTATGGTGTTGACGACGTTGCCCGCAGGAAGCGGGCTTTCTGATGTTGAGCCGTCCGAGGCCGGCTTGAATGGCGAATGGCAGATTGCGACTACGCTCGACGCCCCTCTGCAAAGACACGTGATGCAAAGTATCAGGCGTCACCTGGCCGGTATGGGCCTGACGCGGCTGACCGATGCCGCAGTTGTCGTGCTCGATAACGGAACGGGCGATGTTCTGGCGTATGTCGGGTCGTCGGGCGAGCTTTCAGCAGCAAGTGAAGTCGACCACGCCAGGGCGCCGCGGCAAGCCGGTTCGACCCTCAAACCGTTTCTGTACGCGCTGGCATTGGAATCGCGTTACCTGACCGCGGCATCTCTATTGAAGGACGCCCCTCTGGATGTTGCGACGGCTGGCGGGCTGTACATCCCCCGCAATTATGACGGCCAACATGCGGGCTGGGTCAGCGTGCGCACGGCGTTGGCCGCGTCGCTGAACATACCGGCAGTGCGTACGTTGATGCTTATCGGGCCCGAGCGGTTTGCCGATCGCTTGCGTGCCCTGGGGCTGCCGTTGCTGAATGAGGCTGAGCACTACGGATACAGCCTGAGTCTGGGGAGTGCCGATGTGGATCTGTTCAGTCTGACCAATGCATATCGCGCGCTCGCCCGGAACGGCCGCTGGAGCACGGCCCGCATGCGGCGTACGGATATGCCTTCGGGTCAGGCACCGGCACCGGTGTTCGACCCATTGGCCACCTGGATAGTGGGAGACATCCTGTCCGACCGACGCGCGCGAGCCCGTACGTTCGGCCTGGAAAGCGCATTGTCCACGCGGTTCTGGACGGCGGTGAAGACAGGCACCAGCAAGGATATGCGAGACAACTGGACCGTTGGCTTTTCCGAGCAATACACGGTAGGGGTCTGGGTCGGTAACAGCCACGGCGAAAGCATGCGCGACGTCTCCGGCGTAAGCGGCGCTGCCCCGATTTGGCACGACGTGATGTCGTATCTGCATGCTGAAACACCGAGCCGGCAGCCACAGGTTCCGTCATTGCTGCAATACAGCCGCGTGGAGTTTTCGCACGGCCTGGAG
This sequence comes from Alcaligenaceae bacterium, assembly GCA_029268265.1. Classification (GTDB taxonomy): domain Bacteria; phylum Pseudomonadota; class Gammaproteobacteria; order Burkholderiales; family Burkholderiaceae_B; genus Yanghanlia. The sequence goes on from JAJUGH010000109.1 coordinate 5,485, forward strand.
CCGGCCCGCCTCGAGTACTTCATACCCGGCACGTCGTTGAGTCGCGTCGAGCCAGTGCTGGAGCAGGAGGATGTTGGTGTCCGTATCCTGAGTCCGGCTGCGGGCACGGTCTTCGCGCTGGACCCCGACATGCCCGCTGAAGTGCAACGTCTCGTCATGCGGGCCTCAATGCCTCCGGCAGCCTTACACCCATTGCAGTGGTATGTGGGATCACGGCTTGTGGCGCAGGGACCGGTGGCCAAATGGGCGCCGTTGGCCGGCAATCATACGGTCGAGCTGCGAGATGCCAACGGGCGTATTCTGGACCAGCTGCGCATTGAGGTACGCGGGCTGCCACGGGCCCGCAGCCCGCTGAACGCCGGGCCCGGTCCGAAATTTGCCGGGCAGAGCAGCGTTCCGGAAGCCCGCTGAAAGACGGAGTCTTTCACAATGTACAACTTTGCAGTGGATGGCCACTGCTACACTTCCGGACTCCATTTTGTGTTTGAAGGGGAAGCCGATGAATGCCACCCGTATCCTGACCCGTAGCGCTCTGGCTGTGGCCCTGGCCACGCTTGCTGCGTGTCAGACTGCGCCTGTCCAACAAGATGCCGCCACTGGGCCGTCCGACGCCACAACCGCCACCACTGCGCCTGAAGCTTCGACCGAAGCGCCCGTACAGGCGGCTGCGGAACAAGGTGTGCCGGTCGCCGTATTCCTGGCGGACATCACGGAGCAGCAAGGCTGGCGAGCGGTGCCTATAGGGTCGGACTCCACGCTTTACCTCGATCCCCAGCCCATCATCACACGCGACGATCTTACCGGCGTGCAGGCCGGTTCCAACCAGCAGGGTGTCGGTCTGCTGGCTCTGATGCTCAGCGATGATGCCAAGAGCCGCGTTCAGGATCTGACCTCGCGCTATCCCAACCGCCGGCTTGCACTGGTAGTGGGCCGCACCCTGATGGCGGCACCCAGTTATGCAGAGCCGGTCGACACCGGCCAGCTCATCTTCCCGGTAGGCACGGAAGACAACGCAACCGCCGCCGCACGCGCGATCGCGGGTGTCGCTGAAGACGGTGCCGCGACGGGCGGCATGGGCGGCGGGGCTTCTGCTCCCGGCATGACCGGTGGTTCAACGGGCTCCGGTTTGTCCGGCACTTCCGGCTCGGGCACGAGCGGAGCCTCGGGCCTGCGGCAGTAAGCCACTGTTGTTTTAGGGACTACCCGCAAGATTTTGCTGGCGATCTGTCGTCACCAAAACTAAAATATACGCCTTGCGTATATTCTTTGGGGTAGTCCCATGTCCGTCCCTCAGCAGGTATTCCTTCGCGACGCCATGCGGCGTCTGAATCTGACGCGCGATGTCTTCGCCGGCCGTATTGGTGTAAAGCGCCGCGCGCTCGACACGTGGCTGCTGCCGGAAGGCTCTCAGGAATTCCGCCCCATGCCGGAAGTGGTGCATCGATTCGTGGATGAGATCGTCCACAATGAAGCGCTACTTCAGAAGTATGCACAGAACGGGCAAGGCGGGCCGCTACGCGACCGTATTGCTCACGAAGGCCGGCATCAGCTGCTGTCCGTGGACCAGTTCACGAGCCGTGAATCGGTGGAGGACCTGTTCCGCATTGCCGATATGATGCAGCCGATTGCCCGGCGTCAGAAAATTTCCCGTGTGCTGGAAGGGGCGGTGCTGGGTAACCTCTTTTTTGAGGCCAGTACTCGTACGCGCGTGAGCTTTGGTGCAGCATTCTGCCGCCTGGGCGGCTCGGTGTGCGACACGACCGGCTTCACTTTTTCGTCGATGGCAAAGGGCGAATCCATCTATGACACCAGCCGGGTGATGAGCGGGTATGTCGATGCCATGGTGATCCGCCACCCCGAGAAGGGATCGGTGGCCGAATTTGCCAAGGCCACCAATATTCCGGTTGTGAACGGTGGAGACGGCCCTGGCGAACATCCCAGCCAGGCGCTGCTGGATCTTTACACCATACTTACCGAGTTCTCCCGGCTGGGCAAACTGCTCGACGGCTCCCACATTGCACTGGCGGGTGATCTTAAGTATGGGCGGACGGTACATTCCCTCATCAAGCTGCTGGCGCTTTACCGCGGCCTGAAGTTCACGCTCATCTCGCCACCCGGGCTGGAAATGCCCGCCGCCATTCTGGAACAGGCCGGCCGTAACGGCCACGTGATCGAGCAGACGCATTCACTCGAGCAAGGGCTTCGCGGCGCCGATGTGATCTATGCGACCCGCGTGCAGAAAGAACGTTTCGATGAAGAGCAACTGGCCGGCTACACACCGGACTTCCAGGTGAACAAGGCGATCGTGGACAAGTGCTGTGGGCCGGATGTGATCGTCATGCATCCGCTGCCGCGCGACAGCCGCGAAGGTGCGAACGACCTGAGCACTGATCTGAATCACGACTCGCGCCTGGCCATTTTCCGGCAGACGGACAACGGGATCCCCGTGCGTATGGCAATTTTCGCAGTGCTGCTGGGGGTGGAAACGCTGGTGCCGCATTCGCTGCGGGATGTGACCTGGAGCCCGCCCTCGCACATCGGGCCGGACGACAGCGTCTTCCACGGGATGTACTAACCAAAAAGTCGCCTGCAACTGCGTGGAGTGCCGGCAAGCCGCTAGGCCGCCCGGCACTCATCGGCTGTTGTCGGGTTCAACCCTTCTTTTCGCCACCCAGAGCTTCCACCAGGTCCTCGAGCAGGCGCGAAAGCTCGCCCGCCATCAGCGTGAAGTCGGAATCAAACTGCTCCGCTTCATCGGATGCGGGAATGCGGCCTTCCTGAAGGACGTCCAGCGGCGTCAGGCGTTTTAGATCCAGCCCGTCGCTCAATACGAATGACACCCGGTCTGCCCAGGTCAGGGCGAGCCGAGTGCACTGCTTGCCGCCTTCGACGTGCTTGCGCACTTCATCAATCTCGACGCTCTGACGTACGTAGCGAATGGCGGCGCGGGTCTCATTGGTGGACCGTAGCTCGGTGTCCTGGTCAATGGTGAAGTTTGTTGGCGGTTCGTCGCTGATCAACCAGTTCGTCATGGCTGACGCTGGCGACAACTCGGTGAAGAGCGGCACCACAGGGAAGGGGTCCAGCACTTTGGCCAAGGCGCCCATGAC